>JAJXTK010000236.1 GCA_021783935.1 Myxococcales bacterium
GCGAGCGTGCGCGAGCGCTTCGCACGCATCGGGGGGGACGTGCTCGACGTCGATCCTTCGCTGGTCGCGAGCGTCGAGGTGATCGTGGAGGGGCTCGCCGACGGCTCGCTCGACGGCGCGCGCCTGCTCGACGTGTGGAACCGGCTCGCGCGGCCGGTCGAGCTCGTCGCCGCGATCGCGCGCGCGCTGCGGCCAGGCGGCGTCGTGGCCATCAGCGACGAGATCGCGATCGGTCGAGTGCACGTGGAGGCTCGGCCCCCCGCGCGCGGCGAGGCGTCCGGCGGGCGCTTCCGCAACGACGACGCGTCGCAGGCCGCGCGCGCGCTCGAGGCGCTCGGCTGGCGCGTGATCGAGCGCCGCGACGTCGGACCGCAGACGAACGCGCGGTGGGCGCTGGTGCTCGAGCGTCCTTGAAAGTCAGGCGCGACGCGGCATCGGCGATTCGTCGGCCCACGCGATCGCGCTCGGGCGCCCCCCGCGCGTGAGGAACTCGTGCGCCGCCGCGATCGCCGTGCTCTCGGGCACCAGCGTGCGCGCGGTGGCGCGCGTGACGCCGTCGCGCACGGTCACCTGCGGTAGATCGGCGAGCGCCTCGTCGCCGAGGCTCAGCGACGTGCGGCCGTGCGGATCGGCGTAGCTCACCGCGCTCGCCCCGAAGCCGATCCCGAAGGCCAGGCACTCGCGCGCGTCGTTGCGCATGAAGACCGTCTCCGGGACCCCGCGCGATCGCACCGCGGCGAGGACGCGATCGAGCTCGTCGGAGGTGCTCGGACGCGCGGTGCCGTGACCCCAACAGATGTCGACGGAGGGGCTCATGTCGCGCGGAGTCTACTCCCCGCGCGCGTGTCCGAAAGACGGCGCCGAAGCCGACGCCCTTCGCGAATTTGTTGCGTGGGCGCCGTGAGAGCAGAGGGTCACCCGCGCTTCGACCAGACGCGCGACAGCCCCTCCGCGGCGAGCTCGACCGCGCCGTGCGCGACCAGCTTCGCGAGGCGTGGGCGATCGATCGGCACCCCACCGAAGTGCTGGCAGCCGAGGTGCAGCGCGTGCTCGCTCTGGTGGAGGAACTTCTCCGTGCGCGCGCGACCCGGGCCGTAGAAGGCGGGCACCGCGAGGGCGCGCACCGCGAGGTCACGGCCGAGCCGCGAGCGGTGCACGGCGTCGCCCCAGGTGTGCAGCGGCACGCCCCGCTCGAAGTGATCGCAGAGGAAGCGGGCGCAGAGCTCGCCGTACTCGATCGCCTGCGCGATCCCCTCCCCCGTGATCGGATCGATCCCCGCCGCCTCGCCGATGAGCATCATCGGCCCGCGCGCGATCTCGCCGCGGGTCTCGAAGCCGCGCTCGGCGTAGCGCTTGTTCTTGCACTCGGCGAGATCGAGGCCCATGCCGGCGAGCCGCTCGGCCAAGAGCGCCTGGATGTCGACGACCTCGTCGGCCACGCGCAGGTGGTAGATGCCACGACAGACGAGCTCCTCGCCGTGGAGCACCGTCGGGAAGTCCCACGAGTAGCCCGGGTAGCGGCGATCGGCCGCGTCGAAGTGGATGAACGATCGCTCCCGATCGCCGGCGACCATGGGCGTGTCGACCTCGAGCACCTGCGCGCGGAAGGCGCCGCGGCCGAGCCCCATCGCCTTGCGCACCACGCTGCCGACGCCGTCGGCGCCGACCACGACGGCCGCCTCGAGCGCCCCCTTGGTCGTCTCGACGCGCGCGCCCCGCGCCCGCGCGACGACCTCGTGCACGCGCGCCCCCTCGACGATGCGAACCCCGGCGCGGCGGGCGATCTTCGCCAGCGCGTGATCGAATTCGATTCGACGCACCACGCGGCCGATCGCGCCGATGCGCGCCGCGACCACGCCGGCGCCGACGCGCAGCGAGATGCCCTCGATCGGCGCGTGCGCCACCTCGGGCGAGGCCTCGAGGGCACGCAGGATCGCGTCGCCGCGCCCGCCCACGGCGCCGGCGCAGAACTTCTCGCGCGGGTAGTTGGCCGCCTCGAGCACGGTGACGCGCTCGGCGAGACGCGGTGCGTGACGCGCGAGCGAGATCGCGGCCGTGAGGCCGGCCGGACCGCCGCCGACGATGATGACCTCGCCGTCCGTGAACATGCTGGGGCCGGCAGTATACTCGCCGTGGTGAGCGAGACGGGGCGGGCCGCTGCTGCGTTGGAGGACGAGACGCGCGTCGAGCGACGCGTCGCCGTCACCACGTCCGCGCAAGCGCCCTCGGCGATCGGCGATGAGCTCGCGACGCTCGCCGATCCGAGGCACGAGGATGCTGCCTTGCAGGCCCCGGACGCGGGCGAGCGCGATGGGACGCACGCGAGCGGCGCGACGCTCGGCACCACGCGCAGCACCGTGCTCGCCTCGCCGCACGACGCGCTCCGACTGGAGGAGATCAAGCGCACGCGCGCCTTCGCGCGCATCAGCCTCCCCTTCGCGCTCCTGGTGCTCACGCTGTTGCCGTTCCTCGGCGGCGATCGGGCGGCGCGGGCGGCGGTGGCGGGCGGGATGCTGGCCGTCGTCGGCGCGTCGCTGATCCTCGGCTGGATGTTGCGCGACGACGCGGGCTACTCGGTGCCGCGCGCGCTGGTGTTCGGCGTCACGTGCGTGCTCGGCGGCTTCGCGGGGATCTACTACTTCGGGGTCTTCTCGCCGGCCGCGGCGATCATCCCCTTCGGTCTGTACTTCTTCAGCGTCGGCCAGAGCTTTGGCGGCACCTTCGCGATCTGGGCGCTGTGCACGGTGATCGAGGCCGCGCTCGGCCTCGGGATCGTCGCGCGCGTCATCCCCGACCCGGGGCTCGTGCGGCCGGCCGGGCTCTCGGCCGCCGGGCAGGCCGGCATCGTGCTGCTCGTCGAGGCGACCTTCTTCGCGACCTTCCTCATCGCCCGCGCGAGCCGCAGGGCCGTGCTCCACGCGATCGAGCAGCACGACCGCGCCATGCGCGGGCTGATCCAGCGCGAGGAGCTGCTCAAGGAGGCGCGCCAGGACCTCGAGCGCGCGCTGCTCGCGGGGGGGCTCGGGCGCTTCACCGACGACGTGCTCGGCTCCTTCAAGCTCGGCGCGGTGATCGGGCGCGGCGGCATGGGGGAGGTCTACGAGGCGGTGCGCGTGGGCAGCGAGGAGCCCGCCGCCGTCAAGCTGCTCATGGGGCACGTGCTCGGCGACGCGAACCACGTGCGGCGCTTCATCCGCGAGGCGAAGATCGCGCAGTCGCTCGACGTCGAGAACGTCGTGCGCGTGCTCGAGATCGGCGGGCTCGACGCGCGCGTGCCCTACATCGCGATGGAGCGGCTGCGCGGCTCCGACCTCGCCGACGTGCTGCGGCGCCACCGGCGGCTGCCGATGGCGAGCACCCTCGCGATCGTGCGCGACGTCGGGCGCGGGCTCGCGGCCGCGCGCAGCGCCGGCATCGTCCACCGCGATCTCAAGCCTCGCAACCTGTTCTGCCACGAGGGGCCCGGCGGGCCGACCTGGAAGATCCTCGATTTCGGCGTCTCGCGCCTGGTCGCCGATCAGGGGACGCTCACGCGCGATCAGCTCGTCGGCACGCCGAATTACATGGCGCCCGAGCAGGTCGCGAGCGGCGCGGTCGACCATCGCGCCGATCTCTACTCGCTCGCCGTGATCTGCTACCGCGCGCTCACCGGCCGACCCGCCTTCAGCGGCGACTCGATCTCGGAGCTGCTCTACAAGGTCGTACACACGATGCCGCCGCCCCCGAGCCTCGCGGGGCGGCTCGACGAGGACCTCGACGCGGCGCTCGCGATCGGCATGTCGAAGGACCCGAAGGATCGCTACGACGACGCCTCCGAGCTCGCCGACGCGCTCGAGGCCGCCGCGCGCCACGAGCTGCCCGAGGCGCTCCGCCAGCGCGCGGCCAGGATCATGGCCGCGCACCCGTGGGCGGAGGGGTGAGCCGTCAGGAGAGCGGCAGCCCCTTGTCGTCGAAGAGCCCTTCGAAGAGGATCGTGCTCAAGTAGCGCTCGCCCGAGTCGGGGAGCACCGCGACGATCGTCTTGCCCTCGTACTCGGGGCGCTTCGCGAGGCGCGCGGCCACGGCCACGGCGGCGCCGCTCGAGATGCCCGAGAGGATCCCCTCCTCGCGCGCGAGCCGACGCGCGTAGGCGATCGCCTCGTCGTTGCCGACCTGCTCGACGACGTCGACCAGCGACAGATCGAGCACGTCGGGGATGAACCCCGCGCCGAGCCCCTGGATCTTGTGCGGCCCGGGCTTGAGCGCCTCGCCCGCGCGTCGCTGCGAGATGACGGGGCTCGCGCTCGGCTCGACGGCGACGGAGGTGATGGCCTTGCCCTTGGTCCGCTTGAGGTAGCGCGAGACGCCGGTGATGGTGCCGCCGGTGCCGACGCCCGAGACGAGCACGTCGACCTCGCCGTCGGTGTCCTCCCAGATCTCGGGACCCGTGGTCTCCTCGTGGATGGCCGGGTTCGCGGGGTTCTTGAACTGCTGCAAGAGCACGTATTTCTCGGGCGCCGAGGCGGCCAGCTCCTCGGCCTTGCCGATCGCGCCGCTCATCCCCTTCGCGCCGTCGGTGAGCACCAGCTTCGCGCCGAACGCGGTCAAGAGCTTGCGGCGCTCGATGCTCATCGTCTCGGGCATCGTGAGCGTGAGCGGGTAGCCGCGCGCCGCGGCGACGTACGCGAGCGCGATGCCCGTGTTGCCGCTCGTCGGCTCGATGACCTCCTTGCCGGGCTTGAGCACGCCGCGGCGCTCGGCGTCCCACACCATCGCGGCGCCGATGCGGCACTTGACGGAGTAGGCTGGATTTCGCCCCTCGATCTTCGCGAGCACGGTCGCCCGCGCGCCGTCGAGCACGCGGTGAAGCCGCACGAGCGGCGTGCGGCCGATGGATGCAGCGTTGTCTTCGAACCAGCGATGGGCCGCCATGGGGGTTTTCCCTCCGCGCCTCGCGCCAGCCTGGGGCGACGAGGCGAACGTGCGATGAGCATCGGAGATACCGGCGGGCCGCGCACCGATTCGGTCCGTGCCCGCCGTTGTGTCCATGATAGCAGACGCGCGTCGATTCGCTACTGGGCATTCTACATTTTGTGCGCACCCATGCGGTCGCGCTCAATCGACGTGTCCATCACAGCGAACAACGTCGCGGCGCGTCCTGAACGCGCGTGCACCGCTCAGGGGGCGTCGATATCGGGCTCGCGCGCGCCCGCCGCTGGTAAGCTCGGTGACACCGCGATGGAGGGGTTGGCCGACACGCGCAGCGCCCTCGCGTTCCTCGCCGCCGTCACCGACGCGTTCGCCGAGCACGAGGAGCTCCAGCGGTCGCTCGACGCGCTGGCGAGCGCGATGCTGCCCGCCCTCGGCGACGCGTGCCTCATCGACGTCGTTCCGCCGCTCGGCGAGGTGAGCTGCGCCCTCGCGGCCGTCGACAAGGAGGTCGAACGAGGCCTCCGGGAGCTCCGCAGGCTCGTGCCGATCTCGTCGCCCCGCGCCGAGGGGCCGATCGCGCGCGCAATGGCGGCCGAGGCGCCGATCGTGGTCGACTCGGTCGAGCACGAGCTCGAGCGGCTCGCTCCGAACGATCCGGTGCAGGCGCGGCTCTTCGGGGCGCTGCGCCTCGGGTCGCTCTACGTCGTGCCGATGCGCCTCGGCCGGCACGTCGAGGGCGCGATGACGTTCGGCTTCGCCCGCGACGGAGGGCAGAGGGCGGACGAGATCCGGCTCGCGATCGCCGGCGAGCTCGCGCGCCGCGTCGCGTGGGTCATCGAGCGCGCGCGCCGCGCCTCCGTGGCCGGGGTCGAGCGCGCCGAGCATGTCGAGGCGCTGCGACGCAGGCGCGAGGAGTACCGCGCGCTCGTCGAGCACTCGCCGGACATCGTCTCGCGGCTGGATCGCGACAAGCGGCACCTCTACGTCAGCCGCACGATCGAGCTGATCGGCATGAGCGCCGACGAGCTGCTCGGGCGCACGTACGCGGAGGCGGGCGTCGCCCCGGAGCTGGCCGATGCCTGGGACGCGATGATCGAGCGCGTCTTCGGGACGGGGCAGGCCGAGGCCGCCGTCTTCACCTTCGAGACGCCCGGCGGGCGCCGCGCCTACGAGTCGCGCTTCGTCCCCGAGCTGGCCGCCGACGGCTCGGTCGCGACCGTGATCCGCATCTCGCGTGACGTGACCGACGAGCGCGAGAGCGCGCGCGCCATGCAGCGCGCCAACCGCGGCCTCGAGGTGCTCTCGCGCGGCATGGAGGAGATCGCGCGCGCGACCGACGAGGATCAGCTCTTCGCGCGCGTGTGCGATCTGCTCGCCTCGGTCGGCGGCTTCCGGCTCGCGTGGATCGGCGCCGCCGTCGACGCGCCCGGCAAGCCCGTGCGTCCGCTCGCCCGCGCGGGCGTCGAGAGCTCCTACGTCGACGACCTGCAGACGAGCTGGGACGAGGCGCAGCCCACGGGGCGCGGCCCCACCGGCCTCTCGATCCGCACGGGCGAGCCCACCGTGTTCCGCGACGTGAGCGCGGATCGCGACTTCGCCCCGTGGCGGACGTCGGCCCTCGCGCACGGCTTCGGATCGACGCTCGCGCTGCCGCTGCTCGCCGGCGGCCGGATCTTCGGCGCGCTCGCGATCTACTCGGGCGAGGTCGACGCGTTCGACGCCGACGAGGTCGCGCTCCTCGAGCGCCTGGCGAGCGCGATCTCGCTGGGCGTCGACGCGATGCGGGCCAAGCAGGCGCGCGACGCGTCGGAGGCCGCGCTTCGGCAGCGCGAGGAGCACTTCCGCGGGCTCATCGAGAACGCCTCGGACGCGATCCTCGAGGTCAGCGCTGATCGCATCGTCCGCTACGCGAGCCCGGCGCTGCGGCGCATCCTCGGCTTCGACGCGGGCGAGGTGACGGGCCGCCCGGTGCTCGAGCTGCTCGTCCCCGAGGCGCGCGCGCGCGCCGCCGCCGTGCTGTCGACGGCGCTCGAGACGCCGGGGGTCGTGCACACCTTCGCGACCGCCGCGATGCACGGCGACGGCGGCCGACGCGAGCTCGAGATCGTCGGGCATCGCCCGGCGGGCGAAGCCGAGCCGCGGCTGGTCCTGCACGCGCGCGACGTCACCGAGCGCACCCGCCTCGACGAGCACCTGCGCGAGACGCAGAAGCTCGACGCGCTCAACCGCCTCGCGGCGAGCGTCGCGCACGACTTCAACAACGTGCTGACGATCATCCAGGGGGCCGGCTCGATGCTGCGGCTGCGCGTGCGCGATCAGGAGCGCGCGCGCGAGGAGGTCGACGAGATCCTGTCGGCGACCGATCGCGCCGCCGCCCTGACCAGGCAGATGCTCCTGTTCACGCGGCGCGCGCCCGAGGAGCCCAAGATCGTCGACGTCCGCGGCGCCTGCGCGGACGTCGAGCGCATGGTCCGGCGCCTGCTCGGCGTCGACATCGAGCTCGAGCTGCAGCTGCGCGACGACTCGGCCCGCGTGCGCATCGATCCCGGGCAGCTCGAGCAGGTCGTGCTCAACCTCGTGGTGAACGCTCGCGACGCCATGCCCGAGGGGGGAAGGCTCACGCTCCGCGTCGACGTCGCGCACCTCGCGGCTCCGCTCGACTCGGTCGACGGCGCCATCCCGCCCGGCGACTGGGTGCGGCTGACGGTCAGCGACACCGGCAGCGGCGTCGATCCGGCGATCGTCTCGCGCATCTTCGATCCGTTCTTCACGACGAAGCCCGCCGGGCGAGGCACCGGGCTCGGCCTCTCGACGGTGCGATCGATCGTCCATCGCGCCGGCGGCTACGTGCGCGTCGAGACCGAAGCGGGGCGCGGGGCGCGCTTCGTCGTGCACCTGCCCCGCACGGAGGGCGACGCCGACGCGCCCCGGCCGCGCGGCGATCGCGCCTCGCGCGGCACCGAGCTCGTGCTCCTGGTCGACGACGACGAGCAGGTGCGGCGCCTGTCCGCGCGGGCGCTGCGCGCGCACGGCTACGAGGTCCTCGAAGCCCAAGACGGCGCCGAGGCGCTCGAGGCGTTCGCGCGCGTGCGCGACCGCGTCGCGCTGGTCGTGACCGATCTGGTGATGCCGCGACTGCGCGGCCAGGCCTTGGCCGAGCGCCTCGCGCAGCAGCGCCCTGCCCTGCCGGTGCTCTTCGTCTCGGCCTTGACCGACGAGATCCAGCACGACGGGCTCGGGCCGAGGCGCGCGCTGCTACCGAAGCCGTTCACGCCCGACGCGCTGCTCTCGCGCGTTCGCGAGCTGCTCGATCGGCGGTGACTACCGGACCGGCCGCATCGGCGCGTAGCCGTGCGCACGCACGAAGTTCACGTGCAACCCGTCGCAGGTCGCCTCGTGCACGCACTCGCGGCACCGCAGCGATTTGGTGCGGTAGTGCTCGAGCAGGTAGCGTCGCGTGAAGCGGAAGATCTCGAGCTTGCCGTCGGCGTCGGCCATGGCGCCGTCGAGCACCGGCGGGCGCGGGCGCGGCGCCCGCCCGAGGATGCACGCGGGCACCTCTTCGACCGGCACCTCGTGGGTGAAGCGCGCGAAGAACGCGCGGAGATCGAGATTGTTGGCCTTGGCCTCGGTGAGGCGCTCGTAGCTCGGCTGCCGCAGCCTGAGCCGCGGGGGCGCCGCGGCGAGCGCGAGCAGCCACGGCTCGTTCTCGCGCCGAAGCTCGAGCACCACCTCGAACGCGGCGTCGATCGTGAGCAGCCGCGCGGCGTCCTCTGCGCGGCGGGCCACGGCGCGCACGAGCGCGCGACCGTCGAGCGCGCCGTCGACCAGCGCCTGCTCGATACCGCTCCAGTCCGAGAGCTCGAGCT
>JAJXTK010000237.1 GCA_021783935.1 Myxococcales bacterium
CTGGACGCTCCCGAGGAAGCGGATGGTGCCGACCGCGCCGGCCTTGATGCACTTGTCGCCGACGACGGCCGCGTCGGTCGCGTAGCACCAGCCACCCTGCGGCGCGGTCATCGCGAAGGCCGGATCGTGGAGGCAGCCGTTGCGCATCGCGTCCGTGATCGTGGCGCTCGAGTCGCCCGGATTGCCGGCGAGCTGCATCATCTCGCAGATGAGGTGCTGCTTGCCGTCCGTGCCCGTCGCGTAGACGTTGCCGCTCGCGGGGTCGACCGTGGGCGTGACCGGCTGGGTGGTCGCCGCGCCGGTGCTGTCGACGACGGTGATCTGCAGCTGCAGCTGCGCCGCCGCCGTCGCGGCGTCGACCGGCGGGTAGTCGCTCGTGTTGCCCGCGCTGTCCGTCACGTAGCGGCACGGCGCGGCGCCCGGCGTGCAATAGCCGAAGCCGCCGGTGGTCAGGTCCTCGCACTTGGTGGCGCCCTTCGGGTTGGGCTGCGCGAACGACTCGACGATCTTGCAGTCGACGGCGCCGGTGGTCGGGTCCTGCGTGAGGATCGACTTCAGGCACTGCGCGTTGAGCGCGGCCTGGAGCTTGTTGATGATCCCCTGGATCGCCGGCGAGTAGCTGGAGTCGCAGAGCGAGGCGACGAACGCCGGGACCTGCGCCTTCTGCAGCTCGTGGATGACGCGCAGCTCGCGGAGCGTCGGATACGCCTTGTAGTAGGGCTGCGTCGGGGTGCCGCCGCTGACGCCGCAGAGCGGGTTGGTGGTGTTCGAGCCCGGCGAGCTGCAGTCCGGGTTGGTGGTCGGCGCGTTGGCGACCGAAGAGTTGCGCTGCTGGATGCACGCGTACTGGAGGTCGTCGCCGCTCGCGACGTCGCGATCGCCGCCGTTGATCGGATCTATGCTCCGATCGCCCGCGAACTTCGCCACCCCCGGGCGCGGCGGGATCTGCTCGATCATGTGCGGATCGCGCTTGCTGTAGTCCGGCGAGATGATCTTGTCCCAGTCGGCCTCGGTGAGGTCGGCGGGGGTGCCGTCGCTGTTCTTCGGCAGGAGCTGGGTCGGCACGCCGAGGATGCCCGCGACGATGACGAGATCCTTGGTGCGCTGGCCACCGGCGTAGATCGGGTTGGTCGCGGCCTTGCCGTCGGAGCCCGGAACCTGCGGCAGGCTGAAGGCGTCGACGTAGCGCTGGCGCCCCCAGAGGAAGTTGTAGCCGTAGCGACGGGTGTGCTGGAGCATGCGCTCGTTGCGCCCGTCGATGTCGTTGTTCAGCTTCGTCGTCGCCCACGGCACGCCGCAGTTGTTCCCCGGATCGGTGCCCTTCTGGTAGCAAGACTGGCACTGGTAGGTGGACAAGAGCGTCGCGTAGTCCGCGGAAGACTGCGGCTCGAAGTCGTCGGGGACGTTCTCGCACCCCTTCCAGCCGCGGGCCATCCCCCCCACGCCGACCGCCAACGGCAGCCAGTTGAGCCCGGCCGGCTGGATCGAGCCGTCGTTCTCGTCGGTGAGCATGAGCACCGCGAGCAGCGAGTCGGGGCGCAGGAACGCCGCGCGCTCGGTGAGGATCTCCTGATCGACGCCGTTGACGCCGATCGGGGTGTTGCCGCACGAGTCGCCCGTCGGGCTCTTCGTGCACTGCGCGTCGGCCGTCAGGTAGGGGGCCGGGTCGATGAGGAAGTGGTAGATCGACTCGAGCTGCGCCTCGTAGCCGCAGCCGTCCTCGTGGGCCGCCTGCACGACGCACGAGACGGCCGCCTCGGCTTGCGGCACCTGGCCGGTGCCGGAGAACTCGGGCGCGGGGGTGCCGGCAGTGAAGGCCCACGAGACGGCCGACGCGGCCGCGATCCCGCCGGGGCAGGCGACCTGGGTCGGGGTGCCGCCGACGCTCGCGACGGTGTAGCCGTTGGCGATCGGCGTGTCGGCCGCGCGCGGCATCAGGTGACCGTGGTCGTCCTGGTGCGCGCCGTAGGTGGCGGGGTCGCACGCCGAGGTGCCGTGCGAGCCGAGCGAGCTCGTGATGACGCCGACGTGCAGATCCTTGACCGCTTGGGTCTTCGGCTGCTGGGTCGTCGGATCGATGTCGGGGTCGGCGAGCGCCTTGATCATCTCCGGCAAGCGCCTCACGAGCTGGACGTACTTGTCCTTCATGCCCGTCGAGTTGTCGACCATTAGCAGTAAGTCGACCTTGTCTACCCGGTTCACGCGCACCTTCAGGGGGATCAATCCCCCCTTCGCCGGGCACGTCGGCGCGCCCGCGGGGAGCCCCTGACAGGCCGTCGTCGACGAGGCCGCGACGAACGAGAGGCACGCGAGCGCCGCGCGCGGGAACGCTCGTCGGCGGAGCAAGGGCGATGACCACATGGGACGCTCGCCGTCGGGTAGCGAGAAGCATGCCGACCGGACGAGTGGGCGAATCGCGGCCGCATGGGCGCCCAGGTTGGCGTCTTGGCCAACGACGTTGGCGGAGGCGCTCACGCCTGCAGGCCGACGCATGCGGACCTGGCGCCGGGGCGTGCCGGCGATGGAAAGCGCAAGGGGCAAGCCGCAGCGGCCCCGGTTCGCGCGCGCTGGCCTGATGCGACCGACGCTCTCCTCTCGCCCGAGGAGAGCGTCTTGCGCGCGCCCCCCGCGATCACCGCGTCTTGCGGTTGATGTCGCCGATGTCCTCGGCGATGCGGAAGATGACGATCACGAGCTCCAGATAGAGCCGCCCGAAGACGACGAAGGCGACGGCGCCAATCGGCGCCAAGACGATCGTCAACAGCCCCGCGAGCACCGAGGCGTTCACCATGGTCATGATGCCCGTGACGATGCCGCCGAGCAGGATGAGCACCGCAGCGATGAGCTGCAGCGCGAAGAGGAACTTGATGATCTTCGTCGTGATGAAGGACGCGAACGAGAAATCGAAAAGGGCCGCGACGAAGCCCTTCGGGTTGGAGATGCTCGGCGGCGGCGGCGGCGGTGGCTGCATCGCGCCGGGCGGCTGTTGGGCATACTGCGCATAAGGCTGTTGCATGAGCGGGTTCCTCCCGCGGTCATCCTCGGAGGGAACGACCGCGCCCGCAAGGATGCCGGCCTGCGCCTTTACGAAGAGCCGTCAGGCGACGATACGTCGAGGCGGGGCGCGCCACGACGAGCCGAGGGGCGCGCCGTGGGCGCCGACTCAGCGCGTCTGCCAGCGGCGAGCCCCGAGCTCCGCGCGCGATTCGCACTGGGCGCGCTGCAAGAGCGCCGTGACGTGCACCTCGACGGTGCGCACCGAGACGCCGAGCGTCGCGGCGATCGTCTTGTTCGCCGCGCCGGGCGCGCGTGGACCGCCGACACGTGCGCGCCCTCCTCGCCTCGGCGCACGGCGCGCGCGAGCCGCTCGCGCAGCTCCGGGCGATGCTCGTCGAGCAGCGCGCGGCCGTTCGCGTTGGCGTGCACTGGCGCGCCGTCGGTGCGGACGAGGAACGCGGGCGCGCCGATCGCGTCCATCGCGACGTGCAGCGCCGCGTCCTTCAGCGCGCGGCCTCCGAGCCAGCTCAGCAGGCGCAGCCGCCGACGAAGCGGCGACGCAAGCGACTGCAGCGCGCCGCGCTCCTCCTCCGAGAACGCGCCCGAGCGGACGCCTCCGACCCACCCGAGCAGTCGTTCTCCGAGGCCGCCGACGCGCCGGCTATCGCTGGTTTTCGGCCTAGCAGGCCGTTGAGAAACGGCCTGCGGGAACTGTGACCGACAGCAGGCCGTGTCGATCGCGCGGCGAGTTTCGGGTTGACGCGGGAGAGGATAGGGCAGCTCCGGAGAAACTCAACGGCCTGCTAGTGACGGGCACCTCGCTCTCAGGCCGTTGAATCAACCGGCAGACGCGTCCACGCTCAAAACTTCAGGTGAAGTCGCGTCGCCAGCCTCGACGCCCGAGTCCGGACAACTAAAGAAGGGTCCACCCGTAGGATTGCACTGCCACGTCTCGGACGCGCAGGAGCAGTCGAAGGTGTTACCGTTAAAGAGGATACCGTCCGGGCAGACACTCTGCGCCGCGAAGGCGCATGAAGCGCCCTCGTTACATTTTCCGCTCGGGATACTGCCTGGAGCGACCTCTGGGCACCCGAGCCCGGCAGCGTCGACCGGAAGCCAGCCTGTGTCTGGCGCGCCAGACGACCCCGACGACGAAGAACACCCACCCAGCGCGCCGCCATGGTGCAGCAACCATCCGGACGAACCCAACTTCACGGCTTTGGGTCTCCGCCACCGGATGCCGAAGCGCCTTCATCCGCGAAGACCACCCTATGGCCCAGTTCATCGAAGTGGATCGTGACCTGCGAGATCGCGTCCGTGAAGTCGACGACCGCGTGCTCCTCCCACGCCTGCCGTGACATTCCAGAAATTAGCTCTGCCCGGCGTCGAGGCGATCGCCGGGCAGCGCGAATCTGCGAAAGTCGGGCTAGCAGGCCGTTGAGAAACGGCCCGCGGAGACTGTGACCGTCAGCAGGCTGTGGTCGACCGCGCGGGAGATCGCGGCATGACCCGGGAGAGGATCGGCCGGTCTCGGAGAAACTCCACAGCCTGCTAGGCGTTCTACGCCACCGCGCGGGACGATCGGGCCGGAGCCCAGGTCCTCTTCCCTGCGGTCACGCGCGCACGAGGTGTGAGGCCATGCGCGCTCTCGACGTGTCGCGCGCGATGGCATTGTTTGCCTGGCGCACGCCTCGTCGGCACACTGGATGCTCGGAGGTGCCGTCCATGCGGGCAATGAAAGTTTTCGCCGTCCCGGCGCTCGTGACCTTCGCGGTCGGCATCGGTGGGCTCGCCGGCGCGTGCGGCTCGAGCAACAGCACGCAGAACAACGCTAGCGGCGACGACGCCTCCAGCGCCGACGGGACCACCGACGGCAGCACGAACCTCGAGGGCGGCGACGACGGCGCCCTCAACCCCGACGGCGCGACCGCCGACGCCGGCTCCGTCGACTCGAGCTACCCCTGTTCGGGCTGCAACCCGTTCCCCGCGGCCGGCACGCCGGCGTGCGCCCCGACTGCGCTCGGCGCGCCGACGATCGCCTATCCGCCGGACGGCGTGCTCCTGCCGCCGAACATGAACGTCTTGGAGGTGCAGTTCGTCCCGCCCGCCGGGGCGACGCTCTTCGAAGTCTCCTTCACGAACTCGATCACCGACGTGCGCGTCGAGACGCAGTGCAACCCGGTGCCCGACGTCCGCGGCGGTCCGAGCATGGGGTGCGGCGTCACGTTGCCGCTCGCCGCCTGGCAGGACATCGCGAACCACAACCGCGACGGTGACCCGGTGCACGTGACGGTGCGCGCGACGAAGGACGGCACCTGCGTCGCGGCGTCCACCACGAAGGTCGATCTCGCCTTCGCGAAGGACGACCTCGCGGGCGGCATCTACTACTGGCAGTCGGCCACCTACGGCGGCATCGCCGGCACGACCGGCGGCATCTACAGCCACGACTTCGGCACGTTCGATCCGACGCCGGCCCCGTTCTACACCTCGGGCGCCACCGGCACGTGCGTCGGATGCCACAACCTCTCGCGCGACGGCCAGCGCATGGCGGTCGCGACCGACGACCCCGACGCCGACGACGAGTTCGGCGACGTGCGCATGCACGTGATGGACGTCGGGGCGCGCAGCGTCGTCGGCGGCAAGAACCTCTCGCCGGGCTTCCAGACCTTCACGCACGATCACGCCAAGCTGTTCGGCAGCAACTGGAAGGCGCAGAACGTCTCGTTCACCGTCTGGGACGGCAACGGCGCGACGCTGCTCGCGACCGACACGCTGCCCGCGGCCACCGCGGCCACGCAGCCGGATCTGTCGAAGGACGACGGCACGCTCGTGTTCGTCGTGCCCAAGGCCGGCACGATCTGGAAGCTCGGCGATCACCACTTCGCCGGCGGCTCGCTGTACACCGCGACCTTCAACCCGGCGACGAGCGCGATGGGCGCGCCGACGAGCCTCCTCGCGGCCACCGGGACGCAGAACTTCTACTACCCGCAGCTCTCGCCCGACCAGTCGTTCGTCGTGTTCAACGCCGCGCCCGACGGCGACGCGTTCTACAACCGCAACGCGCGCGTGAAGCTGCTCCACCTGCCGTCGGCCGCGGGCGCGACGCCCATCGATCTGGCCGCCCTGAACGTGAAGGACGGGCTGACCAACTCGTGGCCGCGCTGGAGCCCCTTCGTGCAGACGTACAAGGGGCACAAGCTCCTCTGGCTCACGTTCTCGTCGAACCGCGACTACGGCTTGCACCTGGTCAATCAGCCGGCGACCCCCTTCAAGCGCTGCTATCCGACGGAGTCGCCGACCGGCGCGCCGTGGAACGACAACGTCGCGCCCAACTGGATCCCGGCGAGCAAGACCAACGTGACCTTCACCGGCTGCGAGCAGCCCCAGATCTGGATGGCGGGCGTCATCATCGATCCCAGCCCGTCGCTCGACGCCGGCGATCGCTCGTTCCCCGCGTTCTGGCTGCCGTTCCAGGACGTCAACAGCCACAACCACTCGGCCCAGTGGGTCGAGAAGGTCGTGGCGCCTCCGGTGGGCACCGGCGGCGACGCAGGGCCCGACGGCAGCACCGACGGCGCCCCCGCGTGCGTCGCGATCGGCGGCAGCTGCGCGAGCTCGCCGTGCTGCGCCGACGGCGTGTGCTGCGGCTCGACGTGCCAGGCGACTTGCATTCAGTGACGGCGACATCCGGGCTTCGAGGAGGTCGTCCCTCGACCCGTCGAGGAGCCGCGGCAATGCCGAGCTGCGCCGTGGTGCGCCGGGCACTCCCGCGAAACTCGCCTCGCTGCAACGCCCGTCCGAAGTCCCGGCGGGCGAAGCCTCGGGAGTCGGCCATGGGCCTCATCGAAGACAAGCTCCGTCGCGACCGCGCGCTGCGCGCGACACGCCCCAACACGATTGCCGCGTACGTGCGCTGCTGCCGGCGGTTCACGTCGAACGACACCCGCCGTGTTCCGCCCGCCAACGACGGCGGATGCGCCCAGGGCTCCACGTCGGCCGGCGACGCCGGCGCTGCGTCGGCGCTCGCGGGCTGCGTGGCCCTCGCGGCGCGCCGCCACCCCACCAACGCCACCGCTACGCCAATCGACGTCGTCGATGGCGCGCGCGCGGGTGCGCATCCTCGCGTCCGTGCCCGAGACACCTCGTTCAGCCCGTCGTGCGTTGCTGCTTCGCGGCCAGCGGCGGCGGCACGGAGAGGTGGCCGAGGGGCAACTCGAGCTCGCGGGGGTCGAGGCGGGCGCAGGTAGTGGCCCGGCTCAACACGCTCTGAGAGGCGTGCACTTGGGGCGGGCGTGCGCGGTGCCGCCGGTGCGGTGCTGCGTGAGGTGGGCGTCCGGCTTGCCGTGCTCTCGAGAGCGATGGCGTCAGTGCGGCATCGTCGTCCCGATGCGCGCGCCCGCCGCGAAATACGTAGCGGTCGTCGACGCCGGCAGGATGTCGTACGTGAACGCGTGCGCGTACGGTACGACATCGGCCGAGACGATCTCGACGCCGTCGAGGCGTGCGCCGGCGCGGAGATCGGCGAAGGTGCGCCCATCCGCGGTCGGGTGGCGCGGGCTGATCTCCAGCACGCGCCCGTTCGCGAGCACGACGCGCACGACGCGGTGATGCTCCACCGGCTCGCGGTGGACGGCGGCGAGCGGGACGGGGACGACGGCCTCGCCATCCACGCTGTAGACGAGATCGCCGACGCGCAGGCTCGCGATGGGCCGATCGCCCAAAGGGGTCGCGATGGGCGTGTCGGGGGCTGCGCAGACGCAGAGCGGGCACCCCTTCTCGCAGGTGTGCGTGGTCGGATCGGGGGCCTGGCAGCTCGGTCCGCTGCTCACGGGGCCCGGCACCGAGCAGCAGATCTGGCCAGGACCGCAGCAGCTCGAGCCGCAGCACGCCCCGCTCGAGCCGCACGGCGACGGGCTCGTGCAGGGCGGCGTGCCGCACGTGCCGTTGTTACAGTACGGGAAGGAGCCTGGGCACACGTCGCCGCACTTGCCGCAATTGAGGATGTCGTTCTTCAGATAGACGCACTGGCTGCCGCAGCACGTGAAGGGCGCAGCGCAGGTCGCGATCGAGCAGCTCCCGGTGTCTGCTCCGGTGTCGATCGCGACGTCGGCGGCCGTGTCGGCGGCCGAGTCGGTGTGCGTGTCTGCTGCCGAATCGAGTCCCGTATCGGTCGACGAGTCGGGCCTCGTGTCACTGCCCGTGTCGGCCCCGAGGTCCTCACCCATGTCCGCCGTGGTGTCCTCGGACGCGTCGCTCTCGGAGTCGCCGGCGGCCGAGTCGCTGACGGCCGAGTCGCTGACGACGGAGGTGTCGTCGGCCGCGTCGCCGACGATGAACGCGACGTCGCCGCCGCACCCGAACGCCCCGAGGGTCGCGCCGGCGAGCGCCACGAGCCCGAGGCCGCGAATCCCACCCGCCCGTCGTGCCATGGGCCCTCCTCACGAACGACGCCGCTCGCCCTTCGTAGCCTACCCGTGTGCAGCGATTCTACCACGAAACATGCAACGGTTGCAGGCTTCGGCCGCTTCGACGCAACGGACGTGCCTTGCTTGACGAGTATTACTCGCGAGCTATATGACTCGCGTGTCATCCTTCGAGGTCGAGTACACCGACGAGTTCGAGGAGTGGTGGAACCCCGCCCCCACGATGAAGGCCCCAAGCAGCGCTACGCCGGTCGCAACCGTCCCGGTGATCCCAAGAATCTGCCCGGTCGTCGCGACGCCCGTTCCTGCGCGAATTGCGACGTGAGTATCGGCAT
>JAJXTK010000238.1 GCA_021783935.1 Myxococcales bacterium
TCGGTTGCGGCGTCGGGGGCGACGTCGGTTGCGGCGTCGGCTGCGGCGTCGGGAGCGGCGTCGGCTGCGACGTCGGTTGCGGCGTCGGCGGCGGAGTCGGGGGCGGCGTCGGTTGCGGCGGCGGCGTCGGCGGCGTCTACGACGGGCGCGTCGACGGCGGAGTCCGCAGGCGCGGTCTCGTCGGACGCATCGCCGCTCGACGTGTCGGCGTTCGAGGTGTCAGGGCTGGAGGAATCGGCCGACGTGTCGCGGTACGAATCGGCGCCGGCGTCGCCGGATCCACCGGAGTACTTGTCGACGTTCTCGGTCAGCGAGCAGCCTGCGAGCGAGGCGAGCAGCGCGAAGGGCGCCGCGAAGGGGAGCTTTCGACGCACGCCTCATGGGGCCGCCGGCGCGCGAGCGCGTCAAGACGTGGGAGCGAAAAGCGAACGTGATCGCTTGCCGCCCGACGCCGCGCGGATGCCGCGCCGCTACTTGCCGCCCTTGCTCTGCTTGGCCCAGGAGTCGCGCAACGGAACGATGCGGCTGAACACCGGCGCGCCCGGCTTCGAGTCGATCGGATCGACGAAATAGTACCCCTTGCGCTCGAACTGCACGCGCGCCCCCGGCTCGATGCTCGAGAGGCTCGGCTCGACGTAGGCGTCCTTCAGCACGACGAGCGAATTCGGGTTCAAGAACTCCTTGAAGTTCCGCTCCTTGTCGCCCGCCGGCGCCGGCACCGTGAAGAGCCTATCGAAGAGGCGCACCTCGGCCTTCTGCGCGTGCGCGACCGACAGCCAGTGGATGGTGCCGCCGATCTTGCGGCCGTCCTTGGGGTTCGCGTTCTTCGTCTCGGGGTCGTAGGTGCACCGAAGCTCGACCACCTTGCCTGCGTCATCCTTGATGACGCCCGTGCACTTGATGACGTAGGAGAAGCGCAGGCGCACCTCCTTGCCCGGCGCGAGGCGGTAGAACCCCTTCGGCGGCGCCTCCATGAAGTCCTCGCGCTCGATCCACAGCTCGCGCGAGAAGGGCAGCATGCGGTGCCCCATCTTCGGCGGATCGTCTGGGAAATAGGGCGCTTCGAACTCCTCGGTCTGCCCCTCGGGGTAGTTCTCGATCACGACCCTCAGCGGGTCGTGCACGCACGCGACGCGCTTGGCCTTGGTGTTCAGATCCTCACGGATGCAAGCCTCGAGCATCCCGGTGTCGACGACGCTGTCGGCCTTGGCGACGCCGATGCGCTCGGCGAAGTCGCGGATCGACTCGGGCGTGTAGCCGCGGCGACGGAAGCCCGCGATCGTCGGCATGCGCGGATCGTCCCAGCCGCTCACGTGCTTGCCGGTGACGAGCTCGATCAGCATGCGCTTGCTGAGCACCGTGTAGTCGAGGTTGAGGCGCGCGAACTCGACCTGCTGCGGGTGGTGCACGCCGGGCAACTGCTCGATGAACCAGTCGTAGAGCGGCCGGTGCGCCTCGAATTCGAGCGTGCAGATCGAGTGGGTGATCCCCTCGATCGCGTCCGACAGCCCGTGCGCCCAATCGTACATCGGGTAGATGCACCACCGGTCGCCGGTCCTGTGGTGATGGAAGCGCTTGATCCGATACATGATCGGATCGCGCAGGTTGAGGTTCGGCGACGCCATGCCGATCTTGGCGCGCAGCACCTTGGCGCCGTCGGGGAACTCGCCCGCGCGCATGCGGCGCAGCAGGTCGAGGTTCTCCTCGACGCTGCGATCGCGGAACGGGCTGTTCTTGCCCGGCTCGGTGAGCGTGCCGCGGTAGGCGCGCTGCTCGTCGGGGGTGAGCTCGCAGACGAACGCCTTGCCCGCGAGCACCAGCTGCTCGGCCCACTGGTAGAGCCGCTCGAAGTAGTCGGACGCGTAGTAGAGGTGCTCGCCCCAGTCGAAGCCGAGCCAGCGGACGTCGTCCATGATCGAGTCGACGTACTCGACGTCCTCAGCGGCCGGGTTGGTGTCGTCGAAGCGCAGGTGGCAGCGCCCGCCGTAGTCACGCGCGAGGCCGAAATTCAGACAGATCGACTTGGCGTGGCCGATGTGCAGGTAGCCGTTCGGCTCCGGCGGAAAGCGCGTTACGACCAGCCCGCCGTTCTTCCCGACCTTGCGGTCGCCGTCGATGATCGTGCGGATGAAGTTCCCGGGGCGCGCGCTCGTCTCTTCCATCGCGCCGACGGTCCTACCACGAACCCGAAGCAGGCGCGCCGAGGCGCAGGCGCGCGCAACAGCGAAGAAGCCGCAGCGAGCTTCGCGACGGCTTCAGCGTTCCTTCCCGCGCGGTGGGAGAGCACGAGAGCACGAGAGGGGGCGGCGCGGCGCTCAATCTCGCAGGTCTCGCGCGACGAGACCGTTTCTGTAGGGGCGGAAGGGATCGAACCTTCGGATGGCGGAACCAGAACCCGCTGCCTTACCACTTGGCGACGCCCCTGCCCGGTTGCCGGAGCAACCGAAGGAAGCGCGTTCTACCTCGACGCACGTGGAGGTCAAGTGCCCCCGGCAGCTGGCGAGAACGGCCGAGGAGCCGAGGGCCCGCGAGGGTACACTCGACGCGATGACCTCCGCGCTCGTCCATGTCCCGAAGCTCGACACCCCGCTCGACGTCTATCGGGCCCCGGCCGACGCGCTCGAGGCGATCATGATCCGCGGCGCGGCGCCCCCCTTCGACGATCTGCTCGGCTGGGAATTCGACGGCTGGAACGTCGGCCTCGTCGCCGGCGGCTTCGGGCTCAATCGCAAGTTCCGCAAGGGCTTCTACGAAGGACCGGCGCGCTCCGCGGCGGGGCCGACGCCGTTCATCCAGGGCTACAACATCCCGATCCACCAGGACGGCCCCGACAGGCCGCACCGCGCGAAGCCCAGCGACGAGCAGCCCAAGCGCTTCGGCTTCTATCGCGTGTACGCGGCGAAGGAGAACCCGCGCTTCCACAGGTACGAGGGGGCGTTGCTGCTCGACTACGGCCTCGGCGGCAACGGCTTCTCGCCGCCGGCGCTGCTGCGTGACTACCTCGCGCAGGTCCACCCGGGATCGAGCGAGCTGCTCCTCGGCAAGGCCTACGTCGCGCTAGGGCCGTTCTCGTTCGTCGGCGGCTTCTTCGTCTTGCACCGCGCGCGCAAGCACGAATTCAAGGGGTGAAGGGAGCCGAGGCCGGAGCCGGAGCCGGAGCCGGAGCCGGTGCCGAGGCCGGAGCCGGTGCCGAGGCCGGAGCCGGAGCCGATGCCGTAGCCGAAGCCGGTGCCGTAGCCGGTGCCGAAGCCGCTGCCGCTGCCGCTGCCGCTGCCGAGGCCGATGCCGATGCCGATGCCGATGCCGATGCCGATGCCGATGCCGTAAGCCGAGGCCGAGGCCGATGGCGCACGGGACGTGCACGCGTCCGTAGCGGCTTCCAGGATCCCAATCGACGTGATGACCTACCTATTCGCACGACAGTAAGCACGACGTCGTTCTGACGATCGGCCCTCGGTGCACGTTGAGAAGCGCCCGATCTGCGGCTCGTCCGCTCGTGTGATGATTCGGCCATGAGCTACACGTACAGCTTCAGCGGCGTCGGCAGTCAGCCGACGCTCGAGTACGACGTGACGGACGCCACCACCGGTGCCCCGATGCGGGTGACGCTCCTGTCCGGCACGGTCGTCCTGAAGCTCGAGGTCGAAGGCTTCATCCAACCTCAGTTCTACGACGAGGTGCCGCTCGGCCTCTTCCTGCCGGCGACGCCGCCCCTCGCGGCGGGCCCGGACCCGATCATCGTGACGGAGATGTCAGTCTGCTATCACTGGCCAGACCAGGACAACCGCAACCACCACGGCGTGAGCAAGATCCTCGCGCAGGTTCATCCCGATCCGCAGCGGAGCGGGCAGCGCGGTGTCTACCTTTCGTTCTCCGTGGTAGGCGGCGCGTACCTGGGCCTGCGCTACCGGGTCACCCTCTTCAGGCCGAGACCGTGAGCCTGCGGGGGGCCTCGCCGCGGACGTGATCGTGGATCTTGCGGATCACAGCGGGCTCCCCGATCGCTGCGATGACTCGTGTCGGGCCGTGGCACCGTGGACAGGTGAAGACGTCGATCGGGTAGGTGCGCTCGAGAAGCCTGCCCCCGTCGATGCGCGGCGTGGCCGCGAGGAAGCGACCGCCGTTGAGGCCGCGACGGCGCGCCGAAGCCGGTGACCACGATGGCGCGTTCTTGGTGATCACGATGCGGCGTTTTTGGTGACCACGATGGGCCGGCGCGCGCTGGCTGATCGACCCGGCGCTGCGGACGCTGGAGGTCTTCCGCCTGGAGGACTGTCGCTTCGCGCTGATCGACGCCTACGAAGAGAGCGGCGACGTGCGCGCGGAGCCGTTCGAGGCGATCGCGCTGACGCTAGGGGTGCTCTGGGGGACGTGACGCCGCGCGCCTGTCGTCAGCGCGAGAGCTGCTCGATGAGCGCACGCTCGAGGCGCTGCCGCGCGTGCGGAGACGCGAAGCCGAGCTCGTAGGCCGCGTCGAGGAGCGCGTCGACGTCGGTGCGATCGAGGAGCGCGAGCGCCGCGCACGCGCGCGCGACGCCGAACGGAAGCGTTACCTCGGCCGAGCTCGCGTCGTGGGTGCGCTCGAGCGCGTCGACGTAGATCTCGTCGTAGTGCTCCGACAGGAGCAGCGCCTCGGCAGCGTCGCGTGGCGGCGACAGATCCGACGCGGCGGCGAGCCACGCACGAGCCTGATCGGCGACAATCGTCGCGCAAGCGGCCCGCGCCGCCGGCTCGAGCGCGCGAATGAAGTGCGTGACGAGCGCGAGCTCGGGCGCGGAGTCGATCCGGTGCGCGCCTGCGTTCACGCGCACGATGATAGTCACTTCGTCGACTCGGGGCATTTCCCTTCTACCTCGTCTGCGCCGGCCACCCGCCGACGTGAGCGTGCGCACCGCCGTCGACGGCGGCGTTGGCGACCCGCGGTGCGCGGCGCTCCGGGGCCGCTCGAAGCTCGCGCCGTCTTCGCGCGCGAGCGCGGCTCACGCCGGCTCGTAGCGAAGCGGCGTCTCCGGTAGAGTGAGTCGTCGGGTCCATCGCAGGCCGGGACGCGTCGGCCACGAGGTACTGCATGCCCCACGTCGTGGATTTCGTAAACGTGTCGACCACTGGCCTCGAGTCGTCTCCCGTGGCGGCCGCGCTCGCCGGGCTGCGGGCCAACGAAGCCCGCTATTTCAAGAACAAGTACGACCACGTCTTCTCGGTGGAGCCCGCCGGCAAGGCGAAGCAGGCCATCGACTGGGTGCACCGCATTCTCGAGAAGGAGCGCGCCATCGTCATCGCGTCGCGCCCGCTCGAGGCGACGTCGTTCCAGGTCGAGAACATCCGGTGGACCTACGTCTTCTACGAGAGCGGCCTGTCGATCAACGTGCTGTACACGATCGACGATCCGAAGAAGCGCGCCGTCGGGTTCAAGCTCGCGGACGGCATGGAGATCCCCGCCGAGCTCGCGACTCGGTTCAAGTTCGCGCGGCAGAAGTCGAAGCTCGCCGGGACGATTCGGGGGTCGTTCTTCGTGATCAAGGGGGAGTACTGAGGGCGGCGCGCCCGAGGTTCGGCGTCGGCATCGGCTCCGGCTTCGGCGCCACCGGCGAGACCGCTGCGACGTAGAGGACCAGCGAGGGCGGCGCGGGGGTGCGGGTCGAGTGAGAGAGCTCCCCATGCAGACGCACGAGGAGCGAGCCGGCTCGCCGACGGCGTGCACGCTCCTTGCTTGGTGTCGAGCTCGCCCGCGATGGGCAGGGAGGTCGAAGATGCGCGTGACCCTCGTCGGTGCGGATCTGGAGGAGAACCTCGGTCTCGGCATGATCGCCGCGTCGCTTTCGGACGCGGGGCACACGGTCGCGATCGTCCCCTTCGACGAGGCCGAGGAGCGCGAGTCGGTCGCCCGGCGCGTGCTCGCGGCCCGGCCCGATCTGGTCGGCCTCGGCGTCCAGTTCCAGCACCGCGCGTTCGATTTCCTCGCGCTCTCGCGCAGGCTCCGCGCGCTCGGCTTCACGGGGCACCTGACGTGCGGCGGGCAGTTCCCCACCATGGCCTACCGCGAGGTCCTCGAGCGCCCGAATGGCGTCGACTCGGTGGTGCTGCACGAGGGGGAGCAGACGGTGCGCGAGCTCGCGGACGCGCTGGTCCGCGGCGCGCCACTCCGTGCCATCCGCGGCCTCGCGATCAGGGTCGACGGCGTCGCGACGCGCTCCGAGGGGCGCCCGCTCGGCGAGCTCGATCGATTGCCCTTCCCGACCCGCTACCGGCCGCACTCGCGCCACCTCGGCGTGCCGTTCGTGCCGATCATGGGGAGCCGCGGCTGCTGGGGCTCGTGCGCGTACTGCTCGATCACGACCTTCTACCGCGACGCGCGCGCGCACGGCGGCGGCAAGACGCTGCGGCGGCGCTCGCCCGAGAACGTCGCGGCCGAGATGGCGCTCTTGTCGCACGCGGCCGGCGGGCCGTGCATCTTCTGCTTCCACGACGACAACTTCTTCGAACCGAGGCCGAGAGACACGCTGGCGCGGGTGCGGGCGATCCGCGAGGCGCTCGACGGCTTCGGCGTCGGCTCGATCGGGATGATCGGCAAGTGCCGCCCTGACACGGTGGAGCCCAAGCTGCTCCGAGAGCTGCGCGCGCTCGGCGTGATCCGGCTCTACATCGGCATCGAGAACGCCTCGCAGCGCGGCGCCGATCACCTCGGCCGGCGCACGCAGAACCGTCGGATCTCCGAGGCGCTGCGCGCGGCCGAGGAGGCGGGGATCTTCACCTGCTACAACCTCCTGCTCTTCGAGCCCGAGGCGACGCTCGACGACGTCGCCGAGAACGTCGCCTTCATCCGAGCGCACGCGACGCACCCGGTGAACTTCTGCCGGGCCGAGCCCTACTACGGCACGCCGCTGCACCGTCGCCTCGCCGAGGCGAGCGCAATTTCAGGGAGCTACCTCGGCTTCGACTATCGCCTCGTCGACGACCGCGCCGAGCTGCTCTTCCGCGTCTGCGCGGCGGCGTTCCGGGAGCGCAACTTCGCGCCGCTCGGCGTCGGCAACCGCACCATGGGGCTCGGCTACGCGGCGAAGGTGCTCGAGCAGTTCCACGCTCCGCGCGGCGACTCCCCCGCGGCGCGCATCGCGCAGGCAGAGGTCGCGGCGCTGGTGCGTCGCGCGACCGAGCTCACGCGGCAGATCTCGCTCGAGACCGCCGAGCTGCTCGAGCGCGCCCTGGTGCTCGCGCGCGAGGTCGACCTCGGCGACCGCGATCGCATCGAGCGCGAGACGGCGCTGCTCGGCCTCGAGATCGCCGCGCTCGACGCGGTGAGGCACCGGCAGATCGACGCGCTGCACGCGGACATGGATCGCTTCGCCGCCGCGCCCGTGCAGGCGCCGCGCCCGCGCGCGATCCCGGCGCGCCTGCTCCAGATGGCGCAGGGGGTGGCGTTGGCCTCCGCGCTCGGCGCCTGGTCGATCGGCTGTGGCGGCAAGGAGACGGTCTCCGATCCGGTGCCGCCCGACGGCGGCAAGCAGGATTCGAACGTCTCCGATCCGGTGCCGTCCGACACCGGCTTCGACACGCTGGTGGTCGATGCGCTGCCGCCCGACACCGGCATCGACGCCGACGCGAGCATCGACGCGCCATGGGCCGATCCGGCGCCGTACGACTCCGGGATCGACGCCGCCGACGCCGCCGACGTAGACACCTTCGGACGCCTCGAGCCCAAGCGCCGCCTGCTCGATCAGTTCCGCGACACCTCCCCGCGGCGGAGCGCCCGGAGCGACGATCTGCCGTTCTCGTCGCCGCCGAGCCCGTCGCTGCACGCGACGCGCGACGGCGACGTCGTGCACGTGCGCATCGTGGGCGCGCTCGTCCCGGTCACGACGCGCTGGCGTGGCGAGGGGGCGATCGCGGGCGAGGGGACCGAGGTCGAGTGGACCCCGCGCGGCCCCGAGGCGTCGCTCGCGGTCGCCGTGCGCTCGAAGGGGGGCGTCGCGATCGTCTCGCTCCGCGCGAGCGAGGTCTGAGCATCGGGCCGGCACGTACTACGCTCATCCGGTGCGCTTTCGCAGGCCGCTGTTGCTGGTCACCCTCGGCGCCGACACGCAGGCGGCGCTCGGGCTCGTGCGCGCGCTGTCGCCCGGCTCGCGCGAGCTCGCTGTTCGGCTCTGCGTCCCGCGCCCGGGCCCTTCGCTCGGCGAGCCCGATCTGGCGCGCTTCGGCCGCAGCCTCGAAGAGGCCGACGGGGCGCTCGGGGCGCTGCTCGCGGCCGCGCGCGGCGAGGCGCTCGTGCTCGACGGGGAGGTCGTGGTCGGCGACGCCACCGAAGCGCTCGCCGTCGCGATCGCGCCGCTCGACCCGGACCTCGTCGTCTTCGGCCCGAGCCCCGTCGCGACGATCGACGCGGTCGCCGGTGCCGCGCTAGACGCCGCGCGCGCGCATCGCGTCGCGACCGCGTGCCCCGCCGGCGCCATGGGCGCGCCGAAGCCGATCCGCACGCTGCTGCACCCCTTCGACGGCGATGCGGAGGGGCTCGTTACGGCTGGCGCGCTGCTGCGCGATCACGGCACGCCCGAGGACGTCGCGATCCTCGCGCCGCTCGGCGCGCTCGACGCGCGGCTCTCGCGCGATCCGAGCGCGCTCGGCGAGATCGCGGGCATCGGCGCGCACCTGCGCTTCGTGGCGGTCGAGGATGGCTGGCTCGGCGCGGTGCGCGCGCTCGCGGCGATCGAGGCGGACGCCGTCCTGTTGTCGGCGGACGTCGCCGGGCTCGCGG
>JAJXTK010000239.1 GCA_021783935.1 Myxococcales bacterium
TTCGCGCCACGCGATCTCCCTTCCCCCGCACCGCGGGGGAAGGGCGGGGATGGGGGCTGTAACAGCGACGATCGCGCTCAGGGCGGGATCCCGACCCGTGCAGCTACTATCGACCGTGCGGCGTGACGGATCTCGTGGAGTGCGCACAGACCGTAGTGACCGCCATCGGCCGGGGCACGTGCCCCTCGTGCCCCCCGACGACGCCGACGCCGGGCTCTTCTTGCGCAGCCGCCATGACCTGTGACTTCACGAGCGCGTGCGGTGGCACCGACGTCGCGACGTGCGGGGGGGTGGCGAGCAGTTGGGTGGTGCAAAGAGGCGCCTGCCCGCCTTGACGAAGACGACGATGGCTCGCGCCTACTGCGGCGACGGCTCCCCCATCGCCGGGCAGCACGAGAGCTGCTCGACGCGCGACGCCTCGAACTTGGCTGCCTGCGACAGCACGTACCCGAAGGCGAGGCCGGCGACGCCGAGATCGTCGAGCCAGCCGAGGATCGGCACGACGTCGGGGATCGCGTCGATCGGCAGCAGGACGTAGAGCACGGCGAGCACCGCGACGACGCGCGGGAGCGTCGGAGCGCGCTCGTCGGTGAGGAGACGGAAGACGGCGCGCGGGCGGCGGAGGAGCGACAGCAGGCCGGCCTTGCGCCGAGCTCGCAGCGCGCGGCTGGGCTTCGACATCGCGGTGGGCAAGTTAAGTCGCACGCCCGGCTTGTCATCTCCCCGCGGCCGCTGTGCTCGGCCGATCGATGGGCCCGCGCCTCGTCGGCCGCGCCCACCGGCCAATTGGCCGGGCACACGGGCGCCCGGTAGCTTGTCGGCCGATGTCGAAGGCGTTTACGCGCGAAGACGACGGCGGGCTCGACGAGCCCGAGGCCGACGAGGAGCCCTCGGCGCCGAAGGGGGCCAAGGCCTACATCACGCCGCAGGGGTACCGGAAGCTCCAAGAAGAGCTCGACCACCTCTGGCACGTCGAGCGTCCGCGCGTGACCTCCGAGGTCGCGGCGGCCGCAGCGCAGGGGGATCGCTCCGAGAACGCCGAGTACATCTACGGCAAGAAGCGCCTGCGCGAGATCGATCGGCGCGTGCGCTTCCTGTCCAAGCGCCTCGACGCGCTCACGGTGGTCACCCCGTCGAAGGAGCAGCACGGCAAGGTGTTCTTCGGGGCGTGGGTCACCATCGAGGACGAGGAGGGCAACGAGGCGACCTATCGCATCGTCGGCGGCGACGAATTCGACTCCGACCGCGGCTGGATCTCGGTCGACTCGCCGCTCGCGCGCGCGTTGCTCGGCAAGGCTGAGGGCGAGGAGGCGACGGTGCTGCGACCCAAAGGCAAGGCCGAGGTCGTCGTGCTGCGCGTGCGCTACCAAGCCCCCTGATCGCTTCGCGCCCCTCACGCGCTCGGATATCGACCCTCGCATGCGCCTCCGAACGCTCGTCGCCGGCCTGCTCGTCACGATCGCGCTCGCGGCGTCGTCTTGCGGCGGCGTCGCGGCGCGGGCGCCCGCCGTCGCTTCCGCCAAGGCGCGGCGCGTGGTGCTGATCTCCATCGACGGCCTGCGCCCCGAGTACCTCCGCGAGGCCGACGCGCGCGGCGAGAAGATCCCGAACCTGCGCAAGCTGGTGGCCGAGGGGGCGCTCGCCGAGGGGATGGACGGCACCTGGCCGACGGTGACCTACCCGGCGCACACGACGCTCGTCACGGGCGTGCGCCCCAACGTGCACGGCATCGTGAACAATCACCCGTTCGATCCGAAGCTCGTGAACGACGACGGCTGGTACTGGTATGCGCCGTCGATCCGCGTGCCGACGCTCTGGCAGGCGGCGCACGGCGCGGGGCTCTCGGTCGCGTCGGTGTATTGGCCGGTCACGGTCGGCGCGGCCGAGATCGACTGGAACTTCCCGCAGTACTGGCGCACGAAGACCGACTTCGACGACGCGCTCATGCGCGCGATCGCGACGCCGGGGCTCGCCGACGAGGTCGCCCGCGCGTACGGCGCGCTGCCGGCCGAGCACCGCGGCGATCACGAGCGCGGCAGCGCCGCCGAGCTGTTGATCCGGCAGAAGCGCCCTGCGCTCGCCCTCGTCTACTTCACCGATCTCGACACGGTCCAACACGGGACCGGTCCGTTCTCCCGGACGTCGTACGCGACGCTCGAGTCGATCGACGCGGAGGTGGGGCGCCTGCTGAGGGCCGCCGCCGACGCGGGGACGCTCGCCGAAACGACGTTCGTGGTGGTGTCGGATCACGGCTTCGCGGCCATCCACGACGTGGTGCGCCCGCTGTCGTTCTTGCGTGATCGCGGCCTCGTCGAGGTCGACGATCGCGGACGGATCCGCGCGTGGGAGGCGAGCATCTGGCCCGCCGGCGGCTCCTGCGGCGTCTACCTCGCGCGCCCCGAGGACGCGGGGCTGAGGGCGCGCGCGAGGGCCGTCATCGACGCGCTCGTCGTCGAGACGCAGGGCGCGATCGCCAAGGTGCACGAGGGGCGCGACGTGATCGCGAAGGGCGGCTTCGAGGGGGCGAGCTGGGTGCTCGAGGCGGCCGACGGCTACGCGTTCTCGGGCGCGCCCGACGGCCCCGTGCGCGGGCCGAGCCGGGAGCTGGGCGCCCATGGCTACCCGCCCACCCGCGCGGCGATGCGCGCGTCGTTCGTCGCGTGGGGGGCGCACGTCCAGCCGGGGCGCTTGGGCGTGGTGCAGATGATCGACGTGGCGCCCACGATCGCGCGCTGGCTCGGGATCGCGCTGCCGACGGCCGAGGGGAGGGCGATCGAGGGGGCGATCGCGCAGTGAAGGGCGAGCGTCGCGTCGGCGGTGCGTCCGGACCGCTCGATCGGCGACGAGCCCGAGAGCCGGGTTGTCCGAACCGCGCGGCGTGCTCACAATCGCTCCTGCAGCAAGGTGGCAACCCGTGCCGTTCTACGAATACGTCTGTCAACAGTGCTCGCACCCGTTCGAGGAGCTCGTCTACGGCGACGAGCGCCCGACCTGCCCCAAGTGCCACGCCGCCGAGGTCGAGAAGGTCCTCTCCGTCTTCGCGGTCGGTCGCTCTGACGGCTCGTCCGCCGCGCTCGAGGGGTGCGCTTCCGGCGCGTGCGGCGTGGACGGGGGCGGAGGCGGCGGCTGCTGTGGCGGTGGAGCCTGCGGCGTGAACTAGAACGGTCGAGGTTCGGGCGGTTGCTGATCCGGCATCCGTTCGATTAGAACCCGTGCTTGACAAAATCGCGATCGCGCTTCTCTCAAGCCAGATCCGATACCCACTATGTTCTGATCGCTCATCCGGCATGCGATGGGCATCATGTCGCATGGCAGCCGTCACCTGCCATGCCCGCATGGAGAGACCTCGACCCGCCCCGATCCATCTCCACCTTGCGAGAGTCGGCCAGCGGGTCAGGCTTTTGCGAAGCTCCCGCAGAAGGAGCAGGTGCAGAAGCTCTGGTTGATGGGGCGTCGATCGCCATTGTTGTCGGATCGATCGACACCTTTCGGGTGGGTGATCTTTTATATCGACAATACGATCGTTACCTACCGACCTTCAGACCGATAGGGCACGCCACACCGGTGCCACCGAGCCCGCAGTAGCCGTCGGGGTTCTTGGCCAGGTACTGCTGGTGGTAGTCCTCGGCGTAATAGAAGGGGGGCGCGTCGAGGATCTCGGTCGTGATCGCGGCGTGCCCCGCCTCGCCGAGCGCGCGCTGGTAGCTCGCCCGTGAGGCCTCCGCTTCGGCGCGCTGGCGCTGATCGAACACGTAGATCCCGGAGCGATACTGAGTGCCGACGTCGTTTCCCTGGCGCATGCCCTGGGTCGGGTCGTGCCCCTCCCAGAACGCCGTCAGCAAGGTCTCGAAGGCGACCCGGGCCGGATCGAAGACGACGAGCACGACCTCGGCGTGCCCCGTGCCGCCGGTGCAGACCTCCTCGTAGGTCGGGTTCGGCGTCACCCCCGCGGCGTAGCCGACGGCGGTGGTGTGCACGCCGGCGAGGCTCCAAAATCGCTTCTCGGCGCCCCAGAAGCAGCCGAGCCCGAAGAGCGCGCGAGCGTGCCCCTCGGGGAAGGGGGGCTCGAGGCGCGCGCCGAGGACGAAGTGGCGATCGGACACCCGCATCTTCTCGGCGCGCCCGGGGAGCGCCTCCTCCATCGACGGCAGGCGCAGCTTGCGAGAATCGAGGAACATCCCGGCAGGGTGCCACGCATCGCCGCCCCCGGGCCAACGCCCGGCGGCCGACGAGCCCTCGACGAGAGCCCGCCGTTTCGGCGTACGAACGGGTCAGCGCGGCGGATCGATGCCGCGTTCGCGCCTCGCCTGCAGGCAGCGCGGGTGCCCGGCTTCGAGCATGCGGCACCCCTTCGGGCGCAGCTCGTAGATCGTGCAGCGCACGCGCTCGCCGATCTTCCCCTTCAGCGCGGCGCAGCGACCGGAGGGGTCGAGCCGCAGGTGCGGCACGCCGTCGGGGTCGTAGACGACGTGCTTCTTGGCGAGCGGGGGCTTGTCGAGGAGCTTGGTGTCGCGCACCTCGAGGTACCAGACGTACCCCTCCGCGCGGTTCTCGTCGGGGTTCATGCAGCACGCGCCGCAGGTCACGCAGTCGAGCTTCTGGGCCATCGGAGGGGCGTGCGCGCGCGAGGGCGAACGCGAGAAGGCTAGAGAGAGGAACACCAAGGGGAGGAGCGGGAGAAGGAGCCGCGGCCCTTCGCCGCCCCGAGCAGGCCGTTGAGAAGCGGCCTGCGGAAACTGTGACAGACAGCAGGCCGTGTCGATCGCGCGGCGAGTTTCGGGTCGACGCGGGAGAGGATCGGGCAGCTCCGGAGAAACTCGACGGCCTGCCAGGAGCCTCCCTATTTCGTGAACCGCACGCGTCCCCACTGCGAGCTCTTGTGGAAGTTCCCCTTGCCGCGGATCGGCGACCACGAGAGCGCTTGGCGCTGGCCGTCGCGGAAGCTGTAGAGGTTCAAGCGCCAAGTGTCGCCGGGCTTGGGCGGCACGGCGACGCGCCCCGACGCGATCGTCAACCACGGGATCGCGAATTCGATCGCGTAGAACCCCTTGCCGACGAAGGCGGCGCGCTCCATGCCCGACGACCACTCCATGTGGCCGAAGCGCTTGGTCGCCTCGTCGGGGCCGCCGGTGATCGGCCGGTTGTAGTCGTCCCAGCGCGTGTCGAAGACGGCCCCCTCGGTGTCGACCTGCAGCTCGTAGTACTCGCGGTTGTCCCCCGGATCGCCGGGCTGGATCATCAGCTCGACCGCCGACGACCGCTCCCACAGGTGCGGATCCTGGGCGTCGCGAGGGAAGGCGGTCGTCGGCGAGTCGTCTTGGACCACGACGCCGACGTAGAGCTTGTCTTCGTCCCACGAGAGCCGCGCGAACGCCGCGACCGGGCTCGCTTCGACGAGCGCGCCGCTGCCCGGGTGCACGAAGGCCGCGGTGCGCGCGGCCGAGCCCCAGGCCGCGTCGTCGAGCTTGCCGTCGATCGTCGGCGGCGTCGTGGCGTACGGGATCGCCAGCGGCTCGCCGGTGAGCGTGCCCTCGCCGGCCGTGCCTCGCGCGGTGGGCTTGGCCCAGTCGGGGCGCCGAGCGCAGGCGACCGACAGCGAGCCGAGCAGGACGACGAGCCCGAAGCGGTGCAGCTGCATCGGGCGCGAAGAGAAGCGCGAGCGCGCCTCGGGGGGCAAGTCCGAGCGCGAGGGGGGGGGGCGACCGGCTCAGCGGGCCGAGGCCGACGGCTCGCTCGCGAGCACCGCGTCGGTCACGCGCGCGCGCAGCTCGGCGCCCGCCCGCGGCGCGCACCCGGAGGCGAGCTCGCGCAGGACGCGCGCGTCGCACGCCCGGCCGAGGTGCAGCTCGTCGTAGAAGTCGCCCGGGGCGCAGCCCATCTTCGCGCCGCGCACGGTCAGGTCGCAGAAGTCGACCCCGCGCCGGTCGGTCACCTCGCGCACGCGCCGATCGAAGGCCGCATAGAGCGGCTGCTGCGTCGGCTCGCTGGCGGCGTCGGCCCGCAGCGGCGGCGCGTAGACGATCACGCGCGCGTTCGCCGCGAGCATTTTTTGGAGATAGACGTCGAGCATCGCTATCGACGCCTCGGTCAGCTTGCGCTCGCCGCGCGCCTCCTGCGGCGCGGTCTGCCCGCGCGGGACGAGCCTGCCGGCGAGCTCCTGCGGGTAGACGCGCGAGCCGTCCGAGAGCCAGCGATGCGAGATCGACGCGCGATCCGCGGGCAGCAGCACGAACGGCTCGCCCGTGTCGGCGCGCGCCTCGATCGTCGCGTCGCGCGCGCGCAGATCGGCGAGGAGGCTGCGGGCGGTGAACTCCGTCTGCGCGAGGCTCAGCAGGCTCGGGATGTCTCGGTACCACGGCGGGGTCGCGTCGCCGTGATAGAAGGGCGCGCCCGCGTACCAGACCGGATCGTCGGCGGGCACCTCCCACGCGGGCTCCTCGTGCACCTGCGCGAGGTAGCCGGAGCGCACGTCCCAGAGCACGAGCTTCGGCGCGCCCCGGCGTCGGGTGATCTCGTCGAAGACCTCGTACTGGTAGGCGAGGTACGAGTTCGACAGGAACCCGTTGTAGAACGTGCTCGGGTCCTTGAAGCTCGTCGAGGACATGTGGTCGGCGTCGCTCTGCCCGAGGACGAGCACCTCGACGCGCGCGGCGAGCACGCGCGTCCACTCGGCCCGCAGCGTGCGCTCCTGCGCCGGGCCGGGCGTCATCGTGAGCCCCCACCGACCGGGCTGCGCGACGAGCACGCGCAGCTGCTCTCGCAGCGCCTTGCCCCCCTCGGAGCCCGACTCGCGCGCTTTGACGCGCTGGTTGGTCCAGCCGACGACGACGACGCACGCGCACACGAAGGCGAGGAACGCGAGCAGCCTTTGGCGGTGCGACGGGTGCATGGCTCAGAAGGCGAAGTAGAGGAACTTCGACGAGAGGTTGAGGTGCAGGATCGCGAGGGTCGTCACGGCCGCGAGCGCGAAGACGTGCCGCCACTTGAGCTCGTGCCACCGGATCGCGTTCGAGTTCTTCGGCAGCGCGACGATCACCGCGCCGAGCGCCACGTAGAGCCACAGCGCGCCCGGCGCCGCTGGCGCCCGGATCGGCCCGCGCACGCACCGCAAGAAGGCCGCCAGATCGGCCATCGAGTGCATGCGGAAGGGGACCCACGAGAGCACCAAGAGCGGCAGCATCACGAGGTGCTTGGCGGCGCGCGGCAGCCGCGCCCAGGGCCTCTCGATGCGGTGGAAGACCAGGAGCAACAAGCCGTGGAAGCCGCCCCAGACGATGAAGTTGAACCCCGCCCCGTGCCAGAGCCCGCCGAGGAGCATCGTGGCCATCAGGTTGAAGCTCGTTCGCCGCTCCCCCTTCCGGTTGCCGCCGAGCGGGATGTAGAGGTAGTCGCGCAGCCACGACGAGAGGCTCACGTGCCAGCGCTTCCAGAAGTCGCTCGGCGAGTCGGCGTGGTAGGGCGAGTCGAAGTTGATGGTGAACTCGAGCCCCAGCATGCGCGCGAGCCCGCGCGCCATGTCGGTGTAGCCGCTGAAATCGAAGTAGATCTGCAGCGCGAAGCCGACCATCGCGAGCCAGCCGTCGATGGGCGTCTGCCGCGAAAGCGAATCGAGGATCGGGTCGGCGAAGAAGGCGATGCGGTCGGCGATGAGCACCTTCTTGGCGAGGCCGCACGCGAACAGGAAGAGCCCCTCGGTGACGCGCGAGTCGTCGACCTTCCCCTCGCGCGCGAGCTGCGGCAGCAGCACCGACGGCCGCACGATCGGGCCGGCGATGAGCTGCGGGAAGAGGCTCACGAAGGAGGCGAATTCGAGGTAGGAGCGCGCGGCCTTGAGGTGACGGCGATAGACGTCGATGGAGTAGCCCATCGACTGGAACGTGTAGAAGCTGATGCCCGCCGGCAGCGCCACGCGCAGCGTGGTCGTGAGGACGGGGTGCCCCGGGCGCAGCGCGTTCACGCCGTCGACGAAGAAGTTGAAGTACTTGAAGAACGACAGCAGCCCGAGGTTGAACACCAGCGAGAGCAGCAGGATCAGCTTGCGACGCCCGGGGCGATCCTCGCGATCGAGCAGGATGCCGACCGTGTAGTCGACGGTGGTGCTCACGAGCATCAGGAGCGTGAGCCACTTCGCGGCGAAGGCGTAGAAGACGTAGCTCGCGAGCGTGATGAACAGCAGAGCCTGCCGCCGCCTCGGCCAGACGCGGAAGCCGATCAACACGATCGGCATGAAGAGGAAGAGGAACTCGAGACTGTTGAACTTCATGGGCGAACGCGGGGGCGGCGCGCGGCCGCGGGCGAAGCACGGTAGCACCTCGGGCCGTCGCGTTCATGAACGCAGGGCGCGGGGCGAGGGACTGGCGAGCACGCCGCCCGGCGTCGTCAATACCCCCATTGGGGCCGCAGTCGGCCCGTCCGAGCTCGCTTCCCGGCGGCGGCTCGAACTCGTCGGCGCGCGCGGCTTGCTCCGGCCCATCCTCGCGAAGGCTGTCCCTGGCGACTGTCGGTTCCGATAGGCTGGCGCGCGTGCGCTCTCCCCATCGCTCCCTCGGCTTCGCCTCGCTGATCGTCCTCGCCCAGGCGGGCTCCGGCTGCTCGTTGGCCACCACCTTCGACGACTCGAAGATTCCGGGCCCCGACGTGGGCGCCGACGCGATCGTCGACGCGACGCCCGAGACGACGGCCGACACCGGCGCGCCGGAGGACGGCGCGGACAGCGCGCCCGTCGAGGACTCCGGCGCCGACGCCG
>JAJXTK010000240.1 GCA_021783935.1 Myxococcales bacterium
GGTCGCCGACGCGACGGGCCTCCCGATCGCGACGGTGCTCGAGATCGCGCGCAACCTCGAGCGCATGGGCGCCATCGAGACCCGCGCGCCGGCGGCCCCGGACGGCGAGGCCGCCGCGCGCGCGGCTCCGCGGCCGCGACTGGCCCGCGAGGAGCCCCCCGACGAGCACTCGTTGCGAAGGGTGCCGCGCATCGCGCGCTTGGACGCCGGCCCGGGCGGGCTCGAGGCCGGCGATCCCTTCCTGCTCACGATGATCGATGGCCGCCTCGACGTCGCCGAGCTCGCCGGGCTCCTCGGGGTCGCGCCCGCGAAGGTCGCGCGTCGCATCGACGCGCTCGCTCGGGCAGGCGTGCTGCGGATCGGCGGGCCGTCCTCGGGCTCGCAGCGCCGGCCGACCCCCTCGCCGGCGCCTTCGCCGACGCGCAGCTCCGAGGCGCGCAGGCCGACGCCGCGCAGCGCCCGCCACGCCTCGTCGAGCCGAGCGCTCGAGCGCGTGGAGACGAGGCCGGGCAGGAGGTCGAGCACCTCGAGCCCCTCCGTGCGCGTGTCCGCCGGGCGGGCTTCGGCCTCGCCGCCCTCGGCCCGGATTGCTGCGCCGGGCACCCCTGCGCCCCCGTCGATCGCCGAGCGCCCGCCCGCGCCCGCCCCCGCCCCCGCGCCGACGGCGTCGGCGTGGGCGTCGGCGTTGGCGTCGGCGCCACGCGTGTCGACGCCCGCCTCGTCCTCGACGACACCTTCGCTGCCGCCGCGGTCGCTGCGCCCCGCGCCTGCGGCGAAGGCAGCCTCGCTCCTCGCGGGGGCGCAGATGGCGCTCGCCAAGGGGACGCCGCGGGGGCCGCGAACCTCTACCGCCTCGCGCTCCACTACGCCGACGACGCGGCCTCGACCGCATACGCGAAGTCAGGGCTGAACGAGGCGCGCGCGACGCTGGCAAACGCGCACCTGCAGCGAGCGCGGCACGAAGAGAAGGAGCGGCGCTGGTCGGACGCGGTCGCGTCGTACGCCAAGGCGCTCGAGGGTCGCCCGGACGACCCAGCGGTGTGCGAGCGGCTCGCCAACGCCCTGCGCGAGGAGGGGCTGGACCTCGTGCGAGCGGCGCAGCTCGCCGAGCTGGCCGTGTCGCGCGCGCCGCGGCGGGCGGCGAATCGCAAGACGCTCGGGCTGATCTACGCGGCGCAGGGCGTCGTCGCCAAGGCGCTCGAGCACCTCGAGCGGGCCGTCGAGCTCGATCCGGCGGACCAGATGGCGAGCCGGGCCGTCACGGCGCTCCGCGAGCGTCGCCGCTGACGGCGCGCCGGGCCCGGGCGAACTCCGGGCGAGCTCCGCGCGTGCCGGCCGCGACCGCGATCCGGCTCCGGAGGAGCCTCGCTAGCGACAACGTTGACATTCGCAACTGTCATAGTTATGAGTGACACATCAAACGGTGATGAGCCGTGGGCGGCCGGGGGAGGCGCGCGCGGCGAGAAGGAGCACGACGATGAAAGCCCTGCAGCTGCGTCGCCTCGAGGGCGACGTGCATCTGTTCGTCCGCGCCGGCCTCGGCCTCTCGATCTTGGTGGCCGTGACCTGGGCCTATTGGCTCGTGCAAATGCACGGCTGAGCGATCACAGCGTCCGCGCGAGCCACTGCCCGGTGGCGCTCTCGACGACCGTCGCGACGTGCTCGGGCGTCCCCTCGGCGACCAGCGCGCCGCCGCGCGCGCCCCCTTCGGGCCCGAGATCGAGGACCCAGTCGGCGCAGCGGACCACGTCGAGGTTGTGCTCGATGACGACGACCGTGTTGCCCGCGTCGACCAGGCGCGCGAGCACGCCGAGCAGCCGCTCGACGTCGGCGAAGTGGAGGCCCGTCGTCGGCTCGTCGAGCACGTAGAGCGTGTGGCCGGTGCCGATCTTCGACAGCTCTCGGGCGAGCTTGATGCGCTGCGCCTCGCCGCCGGAGAGCGTCGGCGAGGGCTGACCGAGCTCGAGGTAGCCGAGGCCGACCTCGTCGAGGGTCGCGAGCGCGCGGACGATCTCCTGGTGCACGGCGAAGTGCTCGAGCGCCTCGCGCACGGAGAGGCCGAGCACCTGCGCGATGCTGCGCCCCTTGTGCTTCACGCGCAGCGTCGCGTCGTTGAAGCGGCTGCCGCGGCACGTCTCGCAGGTCACGAAGACGTCGGGGAGGAAGTGCATCTCGACGCGGCGCAGCCCGTCGCCGCCGCACGCCTCGCAGCGCCCCCCCTTGACGTTGAACGAGAAGCGGCCTGGCTCGTAGCCGTAGCTGCGCGCCTCCGGGAGCGACGCGAACAGCGCGCGTACGTGATCGAACAGCTTGGTGTAGGTCGCGGAGTTCGAGCGCGGCGTGCGGCCGATGGGCTGTTGATCGATCGCGATGACCTTGTCGACGTGCTCGAGGCCGTCGATGCCGTCGTGCGCGCCGACGACGACGGAGCTGCCGTGCAGCGCGCGCTGCAGCGCGGGGAGCAGGATGCCGTTGACGAGCGAGCTCTTGCCCGCGCCCGACACGCCGGTGACCGCGATGAGCTCGCCGAGCGGGAATGCGACGTCGATGCCGCGCAGGTTGTGCTCGCGCGCGCCACGCACGACGATCGATCGGCCGCTCCCCTCGCGGCGCTGCTTCGGGGTCGCGATGGCGCGGGCGCCCGAGAGGAACGCCCCCGTGATCGATCGCGGCACGCTGGCGAGCTGCTCGGGCTTGCCCTCGGCGACCAGCTCGCCGCCGTGCGCGCCGGCGCCCGGACCGAAGTCGAGCACCCAGTCGGCCTCGCGGATCGTCTCCTCGTCGTGCTCGACGACCACCACCGAGTTGCCGAGATCGCGCAGGCGCTTGAGGGTCGCGAGCAGGCGTGCGTTGTCGCGCTGGTGCAGGCCGATCGACGGCTCGTCGAGCACGTAGACGACGCCGGTGAGCTCGGAGCCGATCTGCGACGCCAGCCGGATCCGCTGTGACTCGCCGCCCGACAGCGAGCCGGCCGCGCGCTCGAGCGTGAGGTAGTCGAGCCCGACGTCGAGCAAGAAGCCGAGCCGCGCGAGGATCTCCTTCTTCAGCTCGACCGCGATGACCTTCTCGGTCTCGTCGAGCGCGAGCGAGGAGAGCCAGCCGTGCGCCTCGCGGATCGTCTTGCGGGCGAGCGCGTCGAGCGAGACGCCGCGGATCTTCACGGCGCGCGTCTGCTCGCGCAGGCGCGTCCCTTCGCAGTCGTTGCACGGTCGATCGGAGAGGTACTTGCCGTACCACTCCTTCATCTCCTCGCTCTTGGCCTGCCGCCACAGGCGCAAGAGCCGCGGCGCGATCCCCTCCCACTCGTGGCGCTTGCTGCCGAAGAGGATCGCCTCGCGCGTCGCCTTCGGCAGCTTCTTCCACGGCACGTCGGCCCTCGCGCCGAGGGCGCCGAGCACGTACTGGATCCAGTCGGCCTTCCACCCCTCGCCGCGCGCCATCGCCGCGGCCCAGGGGGCGACCGCCCCCTCTTCGAGCGACAGGTGGGGGCGCGGAACGATGAGCTCGGGGTCCATCTCCTGGCGCACGCCGAGCCCGTTGCACGCGGGGCAGGCGCCGATCGGGGAGTTGAACGAGAAGCTCTGCGGCGAGAGCTCGTCGAACGAGAGGTTGCAGCTCGGGCAGGCGTTGTGCTCGCTGAAGACCCGCTCGTGGGCGCTCGAGCGCTCGCCGATCGACGCGACGAGGACCCCCTGCCCCTCGCGCAGCGCGGTCTCGACGGAGTCGGTGAGGCGCGCGCGGACCTCGGGCTTGAGCACGAGGCGATCGACCACGACGGCGAGGTCGTGGGCGCGCTTCTTGTCGAGCACGACCTTCTCTTGGTCGAGATCGATCACGCGCCCGTCGACGCGCACGCGCGAGAAGCCGCGCTGGCGCGCGCCGGCGAGCAGCTCGGCGTGCTCCCCCTTGCGTCGCGTGACCAGGGGCGCGAGCAGCTGGAGCTTCGTGCCCGCGGGCTGCTCCATGAGCGCGTCGACGATCTGCTGCGCGCTCTGCTTGCCGACGCGGCGTCCGCAGCCGGTGCAGTGCTGCACGCCGATGCGCGCGAAGAGCACGCGCAGGTAGTCGTGCACCTCGGTGACCGTGCCGACCGTCGAGCGCGGGTTGTTGGAGGCGGCCTTCTGCTCGATCGCGATCGTCGGCGACAGCCCGCGGATCGTGTCGTACTTCGGCTTCTCCATCTGCCCGAGGAACTGGCGCGCGTAGCTCGAGAGGCTCTCGACGTAGCGGCGCTGCCCCTCGGCGTAGAGCGTGTCGAAGGCGAGCGACGACTTGCCGCTCCCCGAGACCCCGGTGACGACCACGAGCGCGTCCTTCGGGATGCGCACGGTGACGTTCTTCAGGTTGTGCTCGCGCGCGCCGGCGATGACGATGCTGCGACCGGTGCTCTCCATGGAGGGTCGGTGCACCTAGCGCTCGTCGCGCTTCGCGTCGAGCCGAACGCCGGGCGAATTGCCCGACGGCTCGGGGCATTTCGCCCGAAGCGGGCGCCGTAGCGTCACGCTTGCCGGCCCAGGCTCGACGGTACGCGCGCTGCACGGCCCGAGGACATGGCCAAGAAGGCGCCTCGCGGCGCGCGCTTCGCCCCCCTCGCCGCTGCCCTCTGCGTGCTCGCGACCGGCACGGCGGCCCACGCCGATCTCGATCGCGATCCGTACAAGGACTGGCGCCCGCGCTTCATGCCGGCGCCGATGGTCGTGGGCACCTCGTACCATTGGGTCTCGACCTCGCACACCGGGCTGTCCGGCAACAGCGACTCGACGTCGTACTCGTTCCCGCCGGGCGTCCTCGGCGACTCGGTGACCGCGGTCTCGGTCGATCTGCGCATGACGCTCTTCGACTACGGCCCGTTCTACGCGGCCTGGGAGACGCAGATCGGAAAGGCGTTCACCGCGCAGCCGGTCACGCTCCCGAACACCACCTCGTCCTTCGACTACTGGGTGCTCGGCGCGGCGGTCGGCGCGTCGCTGCCGCGCATCGGAGCCACGACGATCCGCCTCGAGACGCTGATCGGCTTTCGCCAGCTGTCGGTCGGCATGACGACACCGGCCGACTGCGGCGATCCCACCGACCCCGGCGGGTGTGTCGCGACGGCGACGGCGGCGGTGCTCGAGCCTCGGGTGTTCGTCGACTACGCGCTCGCCCCTTGGGCCACGCTGAGCGCGTACGGCGGGGGAGACGTGATTCGCCCGGGGGCGCTGTCGACCGGGGTGCAGTTCGCGCTGCAGTTCCCGCGGGAGCTATACTGAAGGAGGGATGCTCAGGCGAAGCTCGGTGCCCGCGGCGTCGACGAGCCCCCTCGACGACGTCCCCGACGTGCGCGACGGGCTCACGAGCAAGGAGCGCGCGGTGCTGTGGGTGCTCGCCGAGTGCCAGCGGGAGCGCAACGGCCGCAACGTCGCGCTGCCGATGCTCTACGGCCGCGTGCTCGAGCACGTCGAGATGAGCCTCGGGGAGCTGCAGGCGATCGTGGAGCGGCTCGGCGCGCGACGACGCTAGGATCCCCGCATGCTGGCCCTCGTGAACGGCAGCCCACCGAGGCTCGTCGCGAATCACCTGCGCGCGGCGCGCAAGCCCGGCGAGGCCCGCGTGCGCGTGCGCGTCGCCGGCGTGTGCGACACGGATCTCCAGCTCGCGCGTGGATACATGGGCTACCGCGGCGTGCTCGGGCACGAGTTCGTGGGCGAGGTCGTCGAGTGCGACGACCCGCGCTGGCTCGGCAAGCGCGTCGTCTCGGACATCAACGCTGGCTGCGGCGCTTGCGACGACTGCGCGACGCGCGACGGGCACCACTGCGCGGCGCGGACGGTGCTCGGAATCCTCGGGCGCGACGGCGCGATCGCCGAGGAGCTGGTCGTGCCCGAGCGCGGCCTCGTCGAGGTGCCGAACGGGCTCGACGACGATCGCGCGGCGTTCGCGGAGCCGCTGGCCGCGGCGCTGCACGTGCTCGACGAGGTCCCGTCCGACGCGCGCGCCGCGATCGTGCTCGGCGACGGCAAGCTCGGGCTGCTCGTCGCCTTCGCGCTGCGAGGCGCCGCGATCGACGTGCTGCTGGTCGGCCACCACGAGGAGAAGCTCGCCCTCGCCCGCGCGGTCGGCGCGCGCACCAAGCTCGAAGGGTACGTAGATGCGACCGTCGATGCGGCGTCGCTCGTGGTCGAGGCGACCGGCAGCGCCTCGGGGCTCGCGCGCGCGATCGCGCTCACGCGACCGCGCGGCACGCTCGTGCTCAAGACGACGGTCGCGGGCGCGACGTCGCTCGATCTCTCGCCGATCGTCATCAACGAGCTGCGCGTGGTCGGCTCGCGCTGCGGGGATCTGCGCCGCGCGATCGACGTGCTCGCGCGCGGCGAGGTCGATCCGAGGCCGCTCGTCAGCGCGCGCTACCCGCTCGCGCGCGCCGAGGAGGCGCTCGCGCACGCCGCGATGAAGGGGGTGCTCAAGGTGCTGGTGGAGGTGGAATCGAGGCGAGTCGGCCCGGTGTAAGGTCGGCCGGCGTGGGGCGTTTCCCACGCATGATGCGAACTTCCCGGCTCCTGTCCGCTGCGGCGCTCGCGGCCCTCGTCGGCTGCGGCGGCGCGACGTCGTACGTGCACAGCGACTCCGCGCTCGGCCGCGTGGTGGTCTATCGGAACGGCGTCGCCTACTTCGAGCGCAACGCCCACATCGAGGGGGACACCCTCGAGCTGTCGGTGCCCGCCGACAAGGTCGACGACTTCCTCAAGTCGCTGACGGTCGTCGACGCGAAGACGGGAGAGCCGACCCCGGTGTCGTATCCGACCAGCCTCCCGAGCTCGGCGACCGGCCTCATCTCGATGCAGGTCAAGCTCTCGGGACCGTCGCCGCACGATCTGAAGCTCTCGTACGTCACCGAGGCGCCGAGCTGGAAGCCGAGCTACCGCCTGGTGCTCGGCGACGGCGGGAAGGTCGCCGTCGAGGGGTGGGCGATCATCGACAACACCTCCGGGGAGGACTGGGAGGACGTGAACCTCGGCGTGGGGTCGAGCTCCGCGCTGTCGTTCAAGTACGATCTCGCCTCGGTGCGCGTCGTCAGGCGCGAGTCGCTCCGCTCCGACGACGCGATCGCGATCGCGCCGCCGATCGGCGGCTCGGTCTACGGCGGCGAGGTGGTCATGGGGGACTTCTCCGACGACAAGCTCGACGCTGCGGTCGCGATGGCCGAGAAGCCGATGGCGCAGGCGCCGGCCGCGTACGGTGGGCCGCCCGCCCCGACGCGCGCCGCCGAGGAGCCGAAGACCGAGGGGTGGGGCGGCTATGGCCGCAGCGCCGGGGCCAAGAAGGGCAAGGCCGCTCCGACGCCCGGCGCGGTGTCGCAGACGGCGACGACCTCGCCGGCATCCGCAGCGACGAGCGGGGCCGACGCCGAGATGGACTCGCTCGCCGCGCGCCTGAAGTCGACCGGCAAGTCCGTGATCGTCGAGGGGTACGCCGCCGACTCGGACGCCGACAAGCTCGCCGGCTCGCTCGAGCGCGCCAACCGGATGCGCGCCCAGCTGATCAAGCGCGGCGTCGACCCCTCGAACGTGACCGCGGTCGGCAAGGGGCAGGTGCCCGGGCGCCCGCAGGGCGGCGCGCGCGTGGTCGACGCGCCGAGGGAGACCTCGAAGGGCCCGACGGTCGACGCGAACGCAGCCAACAGCGAGCCGATCGGCACCTCGCACTACGAGTCGAACGCGCGCACCAGCGTCAAGCGCGGGAGCTCGACGATGGTGTCGATCCTCAAGAGCGGCACCGAGGGGGAGATCGTCTACTACTACGACCCCGAGACGCCGCGCGGCAACGCGTCGTTCCCGTTCAAGGCGGTGCGGGTGAAGAACCCGACCGACAACACGCTCGAGAGCGGACCGGTGTCGGTGTTCGGCAAGGGGCAGTTCATCGGAGAGGGCATCTCCGAGCCGATCCCGCCGCACCAGTGGGCCTTCGTGCCCTTCGCGCTCGATCGCCAGATCGTCGTCGAGAAGACCGAGTCCGATCGCGACGACATCGCGCGCATCCTGTCGGTCCAGCGCGGCGTCTTCTCGACCGAGGTCAAGCACGTCAAGCGCACCAAGCTCACCTTCCACAACCGCCTCCCCGACAAGGCCAAGCTCAGCGTGCGGCACACCGTCCCGCGCGACTACACGCTCAAGGTCGACGGCTTCAACGACGAGCGCGTGGGCGAGGCGCACCTGCTCGGCCTGGAGCTCGGCGGCGGGCAGTCGCGCGAGCTGGTCATCGAGGAGTCGACGCCCGTCTTCCGGTCGATCGATCTGCACACGCCGACCGGGCTCGACATGGTGCGGCTGTACGTCTCGAGCGGCGCCGCCTCGGGCCCGCTCAAGGCCGAGATCGAGAGGCTCATTCGACTGCAGGAGCAGATTGGAAATCTCGAGCAACGCATCGCGACGATGCGCGAGCAGCAGAGCGAGTACCGCACCCGCCAAGACGAGCTCCACGCGCAGATCTTCTCGCTCAGGCTCGTGAAGACGGGTGATCCGCTGATGCGCGATCTCGAGAAGAAGCTCCAAGAGGTGAACGAGCGGCTCACGCGCTCGACGATCGAGCTCGTGAACACGCAGGAGGAGCTGATGCTCGCGAAGATCCGGCTCCAGGACGCGATCTCGGAGCTCTCGCTCGACAAGGACGGCAAGAAGGCCGACGACAAGCCGAGCGGCAAGGCGGGGACGTAGCGCAGGGCGCGCCGATGCCGCGGGTGTGGTTCTCCTGCTGAGCGAGTGGTCGC
>JAJXTK010000241.1 GCA_021783935.1 Myxococcales bacterium
CCGCCGCCTCCCGCTCCCTTCCCCCGCACCGCGGGGGAAGGGCTGGGGATGGGGGCTGTTAGAACGCGACCACTCGCTCAGCAGGAGAACCACACCCGGCACGTGCGCGGCGCGAGGTCGCGATTCGGCTGGTCCCTCGTCGTTTGCAGCCGATTCCGATTCCCGCTCTCGGCGACTCGCGCGCTCGCCATCGTGTCTCCGAGCGGGCCTATTGCGCGCCGCACCAGAGGCCGCGAGCGCGGCGGCGGTGGCTTGGCCATGGAGCGGCGACCCCCGCGGATCGTCGCTACCCCCTCCCGCGCCGCCGGCCCTTCGGCGCGACCACGTCGCTCTCTGCCTTCGGCGCCGCAGCCGACACCGCCGCCTCGGCCTCCACCGATCGCCAGAACGCCGCCATCCTCGGCCAGAGCCCCTTCGCCGCCGAGCGCGACACCATCGCGCCGACGTGCCCGCCGAGCTGGTGGATGTGCTCCTTCTTCGTCGCGCCCACCGCGTCGAGCAGCACGCGCGCGCTCTCGGACGGCACGATGTTGTCGTGCTGAAAGGTCACCGCGCACGTCGGCATCGTCACGTTCGACAGCAGCGCCGGGCGGCCGGAGAGCGAGAAGGTGCCCGCGATCAGGCGGTCTTCACGGTAGAGCTCCTGGATGTAGCGCTCCCACGCCACGCCCGGAAACGACACGTTGTCGCTGCCCCACGTCTCGAGCGCGAAGAAGCCGTCGAGGTACTCGTCGTCCCACGCGCGATCGAGGAAGTGCACCGCCTTCGAGAGGTTGAGCGTCGGGCGCAGCATTTGGAAGGAGGACTGCATCAGCTGCCACGGCACGTTGCCGAGCGCCTCGACGAGCGCGCGGGTGTCGAACGACTTGGTGTTCGACCAGGCCGAGAGCATCCCGTCGTCGTGGAAGCGGATCGGCGCGGCGACCGCCGTGAGCGAGGCCACGCGCTGCGGGCGCACCGCCGCGTGCAGCACCGCCATGGTGCCGCCCATGCAGTAGCCGAGCACGTGGGCCGAGGGGGCGCCCGAGGCGCGCGTCGCGGCGCGCAGCGCGCGGCCGAGCATGTCGTCGACGATCTCGTCGAAGGTGACGAAGCGATCCTCGTCGCCGGGGGTGCCCCAGTCGATGCAGTAGACGTCGAACCCCTCGCCGACCAGATACTCGACGAAGCTCTTGCCCGGCATCAGATCGAGCACGTAGTGCCGATTGATGAGCGAGGGCACGAGCACGACCGGCAGCCCCCCAGCGAGCCCCGCCGGGCGCGGCCGATAGCGGAGCAGCCGCGCCTTGTTGTCGCGGTGCACGACGTCGGCGGGGGTGGCGCCCACCACCGGCATCTGGCGCCGCAGCAGGCCGAAGAGGTTCGAGAGGCGCTTGTGTTCTTTTGCGGTGTCCATGGTGCGCTGGTCGGGTGGCGATGAGGTGGCCGGCACGCTGTCGGCCGCCGCTAGGAGTAGAGCGATTCGAACTCGCCCTTGAACGCCTCGTAGACCTTCTTGCGGCGCACCTTGAGCGTCGGCGTGAGCATGCCGCCCTCCACCGTGAGCGGCGCCGCGAAGATGCGGAACGCCTTGATCGACTCGTAGCTCGCGAGCTCCGCGTTCACGCGATCGATGCGCTGCTGCACCAGCGCGCGGCGCGCGGCCTCCTTCGCGTCGGGCGCGACGTCGGCGAGGTGCTTCTGGACGGTCTCCTCGTTCAGCCAGACGCCCGCGACGAGGTAGCGCTTGGCGTCGCCGTAGACGACGAGGTGCGCGATGAACGGATCGTCCGCGAAGCGCTGCTCGATGTTCACCGGCGGCACGTTCTTGCCCCCCGCGGTAACCAGGATGTCCTTCTTGCGATCGATGATCTGGAGGAAGCCGTCCTCGGTCCAGCGCCCGACGTCGCCGGTCTTCAGCCACCCATCCTCGGTGAACATCTGCGCGGTGGCGGCGGCGTCCTTGTGGTAGCCGGCGAAGACGTTCGGCCCCTTCGCGAGGATCTCCCCGTCCTCGGCGAGCATCAGCTCGACCGACGGCAAGGGCTTGCCGACGCTGTCGAAGCGGAAGGCGTCGGGGCGGTTGAGGGTGAGCGTCGGCGAGGTCTCGGTGAGGCCGTAGCCCTCGATGATCAGCAGCCCCGAGGCGTGGAACAGCTCCTTCACCTCGCGCTTGAGGCCGGCGCCCCCCGAGAGGCAGAAGAGCAGGTTTCCGCCGGTGAGCTCGGCGAGCTTCGCGCGGCGCTTGTCGGGCTCGCTCTCCTGCGCGGCGAGCGTGGCGAGCTTCTCCCAGACCGACGGCACGCTGAAGAAGACGCGCGGGCGCACGACGGGGAGCTTGTCCATCGCGGTCTTCGGGTCGGCGAAGTAGCTCACCCAGCCGAGCGTGTTGCCGAGGCACGCCTCGCCGAAGCCGAAGATGTGGCTCATCGGCAGCCAGAGCAGATCGACCGCCGCCTCCTCGATGAGCGGCGCGTTGCAGACGAGCCAGTCGCGCCCGTTGGCGGCGACGTTGCGGTGCGTGAGCGGCACCCCCTTCGGGTTGCCGGTGGTGCCCGACGTGTAGAGCATCACCGCCGTCTGATCGAGCGTGACCGACGAGAGGGTGCGCTCGAAGCCCTTCGGGTCCTCGCGATCGCGCGCGGCGCCGATCGAGAGCGCGCGGCTCCAGGCGATGACCTTCGGCTCGATCTCGGCGTAGCTCGGGAGGGCGATCCCCTTGTCCTGCAGCGAGTGGTAGACGCGCGCCGGGTCGAGCGCGTCGTCGAGGAGCACCACGCGCGCGCCGCCGAGCTCGCCCCACTTCTCGAACAGCCGCGCGAGCAGCGCCGGTCCGTCGACGAACACGACCTTCGCGTCGCTGTGCGCGATGACGTACGCCGCCTGCTCCGCGGTGTTCGACGGGTAGACGGGGACCATCGCGCCGCCGACCGCCTGGATCGCGAGCGCCGCGGTGATCCACGGCACGCTGTTCGGGGCGAAGATCGCGCCGCGCTCGCCGCTGCCGAGGCCGTGGGCCGAGAGAAACAGCGCGCACTCCTTGATCCCCTTGGCGAACGCGCCCCAGGTGACCGCGCGCCAGTCGTCGCCCTCGGGGAGCATGAAGCGCACGCGAGAGCGACGCTCGGCCAGGGCGTCGAAGACGACGCGGGGGGCGATCGTGGGCTCGAGGTACTTGGTGACGTCCATCACGGCCGCTCGCTTTCTGCGACGTTCGCGTCGAGGCGCGCCTCGAGGTCCATGAGGCGGCTCTGGAGCTGGTTGAGCAGGTGCAGGGTGCGCTCCTGGTCGCGGCGCGTGGGCAGGCCGAGCTCGATCCAGGCGCGCTCCTTGGCGCCCTGGGTCGCGCCGCGGAGCTTGAGCAGCAGGCTGAGCAGCGCGCCGGAGCCCTCGAGCACGACCTGCGACTTGAGCAGGTGCTCGAGGTAGCTCGCCGTCGCGTTCTCCCAGGCGTCGAAGCCCTTCTTCCAGGTGTCCCAGATCATCGCGCGCTCCTCACTTGCCTAGCCGCCGGAGCTCGGCGGCGACGGTGAAATCGGCGTTCGGCTCGTTCTGCTGCGAGACCACGCGCGTGATCTCGCCGAAGCACTCGGCGAAGTACGAGACCTGCTGCACGCTCGTCGACGCGCCGGCCGAGGGCGAGACGGTGACCTTCGTGCGCACTCGGTGGACCGAGTCGAAGGTGAAGTCGTGGAGGACGAGCTTGCCCACCGCGTCGTCGGTGACCTCGTAGGTGTCGCTGCCCGCGTACGGCAGGCCGCGGTACTTGCCGTTGGTCACGTTCCCCTTGGCGACCCAGCTCTCGCCGGGGCTGAGCGGCAGCTTCGCGACGAGGATCCCCGCGTCGTAGACCAGCAGCGTCTGCCCCTCGGGCGGGTTCGCGGCGGTCGAGGCGACGCCGAGCAGGTAGACCCCCGCGTCGTCGCGCCGATAGACCGCCTCGAGCGTGTGGGCAGCGTCCTCGGGCGTGACGAACTGCCCCGCCGCGAACGACGCCGCGTACCACTTGCCGGTGAGCGAGGTGACGGTGACCGTGAGCACGCCGTCGTCGGCGTAGTCGGCGCCGAAGTCCCAAGTTACCGCCCCGTTCGGCGCCGTCGTGCCGGCGACGTTCACGGTGCGCGTCACGCCGGCCGGGTTCTCGAGGTAGCTCACCGGCGTGTCGAGCACGGTCGGCAGCTCGTTGGCGGTGATGACGCCGTCGAGGTTCGGCGCGCACGTGAGCGGGGTGATCTCGCCCGCGAGGTAGGCGTCGTGGCCGGGCGGCGTGAGGTTGTCGCCGCACGCCGAAGTCAGCAACGTCAGGATCGGCAGCAATGGCAGCAATCGCGCAATCCGCATGATCGGACCTCTCAGTAGGCGTACATCAGGCGCACGCGGAAGAGCTGCGCGGGGCGCGCGACCAGGCCGGCGGCGGGGTTGTCGAGGCCGGCGAGCGGGAAGAGCACGCCGTACTCGAGGGCCACGCCGAAGCCGTCGCGGCTGCCGTAGGCGAGCGTCGGGTCGATCTCGATGCCGAGCGGACGCTTCTGGCCCGGCGCGTTGATCGCGTAGTCGGCGAACGAGCCGATGCCGGCGATCGACGCCTGGAGCAGGCCGGTGCCGATCTTCATCAGGTCGTAGCGCGCGTGGGGTCGGAGGTAGGCCGCGCCGGTCACGGTGCCGATGATCTCGCGAAAGAGGATGCGATCGATGCGGTAGTCGGAGTGGAACTTGAAGGCGTCGGCGCGGCGCTGGCTCGGCAGGTCGATCTGCAGGCCGTCGAGATCGCCCGGCTGCGCGACCGGCGCCGTCGGGTTGGTCGTGACGCCGAAGCCGGGCGCGTCGTTGCCGCTCGCGTAGCCCATGTCGAGGCCGGCCGAGAAGGGGTCCTCGACGTCGCCGAAGTCGCTCTCGAGCGCGACGCCGATCTGCGTCCCCTGCACGTCGCGGTTCGACTGCACCCCCGGCAAGAGCGACGGCTGCGCGACGGTCGTCGTCATCACGGCCGCCTCGATCTCGACGCGCATGCCGGGCGCGATGAGGCGAAACCAGCCGTCGATCGCCGTCGCGCTGAAGCCGCGCGCGACGATCGGCTGCGTGCCCGGGAGCGCGGAGGCTGCGATCGGCAAGTAGGCGTACGGCGCGTCGTCGACCTGCCAGCGATGCGAGAGGTAGGCGCCGTAGTTCACCGTCGCCATGCCCGCGGCCCGCCGGCGATCCTGGGTGAGGTCGTCGTTCCAACGCATCGTCGCGAAGGTGACGGTGTGCACGTCGGTCGACGGCGCCCAGCCGAGCTGACGGATGCCGTCCATGCGATAGTCGGTCGGGCCGATCCACGACAGGTCGTACGCCGCGGCCCAGATCAGCCCGCCGAGCGAGGTGACGAACGCGAGGCGATCCTGCGCGTCGCCGCTGTCGCAGTCGGCGCAGTCGCCGCCGTTGGCGAGCATGCCGAGCCCCCACGCGTTGCCCATGCGGCCGGCCGCGATGACGCCGATGGGCGTCTTGGCCTCGCCCCACGCGCGCTTGATCCGAAAGGCGCCGCTGCCGCCGGCGAGCTGCGTGCTGGCGGCCGACGGCACGCCGTCGGGGTTGCCGCCCATGGGCACGTCGTCGAGCATGTCGATGCGCGCCTTGACCGCGACGTTGCCGCCGAGCCCGTAAGCGGCGAAGTCGGTGCGAAAGCGCATGTCGCCGTAGAAGATGTTCTGGCCGCCCCCCGCCGGCACCGGGAACAAGGGGGCGCCCGACGGCGTGAGCCCGCGATCGAGATCGAAGTTCGACAGGTCCTCGACGCGCGTGCGGAAGTAGCCGTGCAGGTCGAATTCGGTCTTGTCGCGCGGGTGAAGGTCCTCGCCGATGTCGGTGAAGCCGGTCGCCGACGCGGGCCCCACGGCGAGCGTGACCAGCAGCCCGCCCGTCGCGGCGACGCACGCGCGGCGGAAGGGGCCGATCACGGCTGGTCCTCGTCGGGCTTGGCCTTGGTCTTCGCTTGCGGCTCGGCGCCGGCCGCGGGCGCGAGGTACGCGTCGAGATCGGCGGTCGACGCCGTGGCCTGCTCGAGCATCGGGAAGTGCCCGCACAGCGGGTAGACGATCAGCTTCGCGCGCGGCAGGTCCTTCTGCAGCCGCTCGCCGTACGACAGGAGCGTCACTTCGTCTTCGCGCCCCCAGAGCAAGAGCGCCTCGCTCTGGATGGTCTTGTACTTGTCCTGCCAGAGGTAGAAGCGCTGCCCGCGCGAGGCGGCGAGCGCGGCGGCGACGGTGCCCGGCCGCTCGAGGGCGCGATCGACCGCCTCGATGAACGGCTCGGTGAGCCACTTCTTCTTGTCGTAGAAGGCGAAGGCGATCCGCTCGTCGGCGCGCTCGCCGTACCAGGTCGAGAAGAGCAGCTCGCCCACCCCGTCGGCGCGCGCCCAGAGGAAGAAGCTCGGCAGCTGCTCCTCGTAGACCCACGCGTCGTAGAGCGCGAGCTTGCCGACGCGCTGGGGCGCGATGAGCGCCATCTGCAGGGCGATCGAAGAGCCCCACGAGTGCGCGACGACGTCGGCGCGGTCGATGCCGCGCGCCTTCATCAGATCGAGCACGAGCTTGGCCTCGGCGGGGGGCGAGTAGTCCCCCTCGGGGCGATCGGTCCAGCCGAACCCCTTGAGATCCATCGACAGCACGCGGTGGCGCTTCTGGAGCGTCGGCGTGACCGTGAGCCAGTTCTCGAGCGACGAGGCGAAGCCGTGCACCAGGACGACCGGCGGCCCCTCCCCGCGGTCTTCGTAGCGCACGCGGACGCCGTCGATCTCGGCGTAGGTCGCCCCCTTCGGCTCGCCCGGCATCGCCCCCTGATGGAACGCGAGGCTCGCGCAGCCGGTCGCCGAGAGCGCGATCGTCCCCGCGACGCCGAGCTTCAGGAGCGTGCCCGTCGAGCGCCCGAGCTTCACGGAGCCAACCTCCGAACCTCCGCGGCCGACGTGAAGTCGGCCCCAGGGTCGACCGTGCCCGCGCTCGAGGCGGCGAGGGCCACCGTGCCGAAGCACTCGGCCATCCACCCGTCGGTGCGCGTGAGCGTCACCAGCACGCCGAGCGTCTTGGTGAGGAGCGTCGAGACGCGCAGCACCGGGAAGGTGCCGAAGGGGGTCTTCATCTGCCCCTTGGCGTCGACCTTCACCTGATACGCCTCGGTGTAGTAGTAGCCGGGGAGCCCTTGGTAGGTCCCGCTGACGGTCGACGTCGCGCTCCACGACGAGCCGAGCGCGAGGTTGAACTTGGTCATCGGCACCGGCGTCGCGTAGGTGACGATCGTCTTGCTCGTCGCGGGGGTGTCGGTGGGCGACACGATGCCGAGCAGCGAGAGGGCGGAGGCGTCGAGCGAGAAGACGCCGAGCAGGTCGCTCGTGCTCGAGAGCGGCACGGCGTACTTCGCCGTCGGGAACGAGCTCGCCCACCAGGTGCCGCTCGGCGACGAGGTCTCGAGCAGGACGTCCTTGTCGCCGCTCAGCGCGCCGGTCAGATCCCACACCCGCGTGCCGTCGGCCTGCGCCGCGCCCGCCGTGTCGATCGTGACGTTCGTCGCGACCTTGTAGGTGGCCTTCAAGCCAGGGCCGAGCGGCAGCTCGGCCGGCGTGATGACGAAGTTGCCGTTCGGCGTGCAGCCGCTCGAAGCGGTGTCGCCCGGCGGGACGTCGGTCGCCGTGTCCGTCGGGGCGCCCGTGTCGGCGGCGTCGTCGCTCGTCATCGCGTCGTCGCCCCCCGCGTCGACGGGGAGGCAGACCCCCTGCGCGCTGCACGCGCCCGACGGGCAGTCGGCGCCGACGCTGCAAGTGTCGACCCCCCCGGTCTTGGTGCCGGAGCAGGCGATGAGGAGCGCGAAGGGCGCGGCGAGCGGGAGGAGCGTGGAGCGGCGCATGGTTGTTTGGCTCGCGATCAAGCGGCTTCGAGGGTGCCGAGCGGGGCGCGCGCGTCGTTGCGCCCCGTCTCGCGGAGCCGCAGCGCGGGGAGCACCACGGCGAGGTGGACGAGCGCCAGGATACCTACGGCGGCGCCGAGTCCGTGCGATTGCAGCGCGGCGCCCGCGATCATCGGGAGCAGGAAGCCGCCGAGCTGGCCCACCAGCATCAGCAGCCCGAGCGCCGCCCCGGCGCGCGCCGGGCCGATACCGTCGAGCTCGGCGGGGATCGCCATCAGCAGCGGGGCGAAGCTGCCGCCGCCGAGTGCTGCAGCGCACAAGAAGACGAGCGGGCGCGCGCCGGCCGCCGACGGGCCGAGCGCGAGGAGGGCGAGCGAGAGCCCCGCGAGCGCGCCGCCCGCGAGGATGAACGGCCGCCGACGCCCCACCCGATCCGAGAGGACCGGCCCGATCGCGTTGGCGAGCGCCGCGACGAGCAGCCACGCGGCGACGGCGAGCCCGGCGCGCGCAGGCGGGACGCCGGCCTCTACAAGCCCGCGCGGCAGCAGGCCGAGCAGCGCCAGGTAGCCGCCGAAGAGCAGGAAGTGGATCGTCGCGACGACGCGCAGCTGGCGGTGACGCGCCATGGCGAGCACGTCCGACAGCCCGGCGTGCGGGATGCGCGCGGAGCCGTCGCGCACGACCGCGAGCCAGGCGACCGACGCGAGCGCCATCGCGCCGCCGGCCGCGATCATGATCGGGCGCCAGCCGCCGAACAGCGGCAACAGCACGGTGCGCGTGAGCGCGACGGAGAGCGCGGTCACCAGCGTGTAGGCGAGCAGCACCAGCCCGTTGGCGCGGCCGAGGCGCGCGAGCGGCACGTGCCCGGCGAGCGCCTTG
>JAJXTK010000242.1 GCA_021783935.1 Myxococcales bacterium
CTTCCCGGGCAAGCACGACGCGGACTTCGCGGGCGGGGCGGGGGGAGTCGACATGGTGATGACGTTCGATCGGGTGCTGGGGGGAGGGGCGTCGGCGTTGGCGTCGGCGTCGGCATCGGCCTCGGCGTCGGCATCGGCTTCGGCTTCGGCTCCGGCATCGGCTACGGGATCGGCATCGGCATCGGCATCGGCTTCGGCTTCGGCTACGGGAACGGCGTCGATCCCCTGGCGGACGGTCGGGGGCGCGACGCTCGGCGTCGCTGTGGCCGCGGTCGGCATCGCGGCGGTTCGTCGGCGGCGTTCGACCTCGTGAACGCGGCGCGCCGACGGGCCCGGGTGCTGGGTCGGCCGCGCCGCTCGGTGTCACGGCGCGGGGCGTCCCCGAGGTTCGCACCGCGCCGCGGCTCGTCCGTGCGCGCGATGACGGACGTCGTTGCGCCGCGAGGCTCGGTCGCGACACGCTTGCACGATGCAGCCTCCCCCCAGGGCGGACGTAAAGGTCGGCTTCGCGTGCAACAACCACTGCGTCTTCTGCGCGCAGGGGGAGAAGCGATCGAAGTGCGGGGCCATCGCGCTCGACGAGCTCGTGGAGCGCCTCGCCGACGTGCGCGGCGATCGGAGCGCCGCGCGCGGCCTGGTGCTCACCGGCGGCGAGCCGATGCTGCACAAGAACATCCTCGGGCTCGTGCGCGCGGCCAAGGCGCTCGGCTTCGATCCGATCCAGCTGCAGACCAACGGCAGGCTGCTCTCGTACGACAAGGCGCTGCAGGCCGCGATCGCCGCGGGGGTGAACGAGCTCTCTCCGTCGCTCCACGGCTCGACGGCCGACGTCCACGACGCGCTCACCTGCGCGCCCGGCAGCTTCGAGCAGTCGCGCGCCGGGATCGCGAACGCCGTCGCGACCGGGCTGCCGGTCGTCACCAACTCGGTCGTCGTGCGGCGCAACGTCGACGACCTCCCCGCGCTCCTCTCGCAGCTCGCCGATCTCGGCGTCCGCCACGCGCAGCTCGCCTTCGTGCACCCGGTCGGCACCGCGATCGAGAAGTTCGAAGAGGTCGTGCCGCGCCTGCCCGAGGTCTCGCGCTCCGTCGCCCGCGCGCGCGAGGTCGCCGACGCCCGCGGCATGCTGCTCGTCACCGAGGCGATCCCGCTCTGCTTCCTGCGCGGCATGGAGCACCTCGCGGTCGAGGAGCACATCCCCGACACCACGGTCGTCGAGCTCGACGGCGAGGTCGCGGCGTACTCGAAGTGGCGCACCGCCGAGGGGAAGCTCCACGGACCGCCCTGCGAAGGGTGCAGCCGCCGCGCGCGCTGCGAAGGGCCGTGGCGCGAGTACCCGGAGGCGTTCGGCTGGGGCGAATTCGAGCCGCTTTGAGAGGCTCCCCGCGGCGGAGGGAACGTGAAAGCATGCGCGCATGCGCACGCTCGCCGATGCCCCCGACGCGGCCCTCGACCCGGGTCGCCGCCCCAACGTCGGCTCCTACCGCGGCATCGTCTCGCGCCTCGACGTCGCCGACGCGGCGCCGAGCGCCCTCTACCGCCTCGCGCACCACAAACGCTGGATCTACTTCGCGTTCGCCACCGAGGACGTGTGGATCGGCGTCGCCGTCGTGGACCTCGGCTACGTGGTCAACTCGTTCGCCTACGCGTGGGATCGGCGCAGCAAGCGCATGCTCTTCGACGGCTCCGCGCTCTGCCCACCGGCCATCGGTAGGGTGCGCGACGCCGACGAGGGGGAGCGCAGCGCGCGCTTCCTCGATCCGAAGCACGAGGTGCACGTCACGCGGGCGCCGCGCTCGCCGCGCTGGGAGGTCTCCGCGCGCTACCCGGGCTTCGAGCTCCTCGCCACGGCCGAGCCGCTGACCCGGGCGCCGGCGCTCACGGCGATCGTCCCGATCGACGGAGGCGTCGCCAGCACGACCGAGAAGCACGCGCTCTTGCGCGCGACGGGCACGGCGCGGCTCGGCGGTCGTCGCGTCGATCTCGACGACGCGTGCGCGGGCTACGACTACACCTCGGGGCTGCTCGGTCGGCTCACCGCGTGGCGCTGGGGGTTTCTCCTCGGCCACGCGAAGGACGGCACGCGCGTCGGCGTGAACCTCGTCGAGGGGTTCGTCGGCGAGGCCGAGTGCGCCGCGTGGGTCGGCGACGAGCTTCTGGGCCTCGGCGAAGGGCGCTTCGAATTCGATCGCGGCCAGCCGCTCTCGCCGTGGGAGGTGCGCACGACCGATCGCGCCGTCGAGCTCGCCTTCGCGCCGGGCGCGCTGCACGCCGAGGAGCAGGATTTCAAGCTCGTCGCCTCGAGCTTCATCCAGCCCGTCGGCGAGTACACCGGCACCCTCGCGCTCGCGGGCAAGAGGCTCGAGCTCGATCGCGTGATCGGTGTGACGGAGGATCAGCGCACGTTGTGGTGAACGGGGGGCGTGCGGTGGGGGAGCACGAGGGGGAGCGGCGCTCGCTCCCCCTCGTAGGGCTCGCGGCGCGAGCCCGTGACCTACCGGCGCGTGATCGGTGTGACGGAGGATCAGCGCACGTTGTGGTGAACGGGGGGCGTGCGGTGGGGGAGCACGAGGGGGAGCCGACGAGGCTCGGCCGTCGCGCTACTGGCAACGCGCGTCGAACGTCGCGCCCTCGACGCCGGCGGGCTGGGAGCAGTAGGGCGCCGTGAAGGTGCCGGTCAGGTGCCCGCCCCCTTTGAGCTGCAGGTCGAACGAGCCCGAGACGTGGCCCCCAGGGGTGAGATCGAGTTCGTCGATCGTGAGCTTGCCGGCGACCATGCCCGCGTCGGTGTCGTCGACGCCCCCTTCGAGCTCCTTGCACTGATCGTCGTAGGCGACATAGCCGCCGACGGCGAACCGGGCGCTCGAGCCGTCGTTGACGAGGAAGAGCCCCGGCGACGTCGGCGCGCCGCGGTTCTCGGCGACGACGAGCTGCAGCCCGCGGATGCCGCGGATCTTGTAGTCGCTCTGCCAGACCTTGCCGCAGGTGCCTGTTTCGTTCGAGATGAGGATGCGCAGCCCCTGCAAGCCAGGCAGCGAGTAGGCGATCGCGTCCTTCGCGTCGAGCGGCTGCCCCTTGAATTTCCCCTCGACGTGCACCGCCGCCGCGGCGGCTGCGGCCGTGGTCGGGCCCTTGGCCGGGCCGCCGCAAGCCACGAACGAGCCGAGGCCGACGGCGAGCAAGAGCGCAAAAGCGAGTCGGACGATGCGCATGACCCCTCCACTCACGCGAGCGATCCCCCCTCGCACCGACGACGGTCGAGGCGCAGGAGCGCGCTCGAAGTCTAGCAGGCTGCGGAGCTTCTCCGAGACCGGCCGCTCCTCTCCCGCGTCATGCCGCGATTTTATGCGCGAACGACCACGGCTCGCTGATGGTCACAGTTCGCGCAGGCCGTTCGTCAACCGCCTGCCAGCCCTCGACGAACCGCGCAGACAGCCTCGCTGCGCTTGCGCCGGCGCAAGGGGGGCGCACGGAGACGAACGCGCTCGCCGCTGCATCGCAGAGCGCGATGAGCGAACGGGTGCGTGCCGCGATCGAGCAGGCGATCCTCGGGTCGATCGCCGACGCCAGCGTGTCGGTCACCGGGGAGGGGGGGCACTACGCGATCGAGGTCGTCGCGCCGGCGTTCGAGGGGCGCTCGCGGCTGCAGCGCGATCGGCTGGTGATGCAGGCGATTTCCCCCCTCATGCGCGGCGACGCCGCGCCCGTGCACGCCGTCGACGCGCTCGTCACCCGTCCGCGCTAGCCCGCGCGCGCGCCCGGAGCCCGCGCAGGAACAGCCACACGCCGAGGGCGAGCATCGCGACGGAGAAGAGCCCGCAGGCGCCCCCCCAGAACCAGTACGGCAAGAAGAGCGCGCTCGACATGTTCGCGACGTCCGAGGGGAAGTCGCCCGCGCTCGTGCGCGCGACGTCGGTGAACAGGTAGTCGCCGCGCGAGAAGACGCTGAGGCCGAGCTGCACGGCGAGCACCGAGAGCGTGAGCTGCGACCCCCAGTCGGGGGCCTTCGCGGCGATGACGATCGCCACCGCGGCGAGCGCGCCGATGAACAGCAAGGCGAAGAGCGAGCGCACGAGCAGCGCGTCGATCACGGCGAGGGCCGCGCCCATCACGAGCAGGAACACGCGCGCGCCGAGCGGCCTGCGCGCCATGACCAGGGCCACCGCCGAGAGCACCGCGGGGCCGCACAGTCCCCCCGCGGAGACGAACGCGCGGGCGAGGCGCCCCTCGTCACCGGTGACGAGCGCCACGCCCGAGCCGTCGGCGTACATCCGGAACGAGTCGAAGCGCGCGCCGACCAGCCAGCCGGCCACGCCGTGGCCGAGCTCGTGAACGACGGTAGAAATGAGTAGCAGTGGATAACCAACCCACCGGCCGTAGGGGACCACATAAAGCAGCCCGGTCACGCCGATGCTCAGGCCGACGAGCCACATCGCGCGGGCGGGGCGGGCCCCTGCGTCGGCGGCGAGACCGTGTGCGGCGACCATCTCGGCAAGGGTAGCACCCGAGGCCGGTCGCACGTTCCGCCATGGAAAACGTGCCCACCGCGTCGACTTGGGCTTTCCGCTCGACCCGATCCCGTGAGACGAATCGTCTTGGGGTGGGACCGTCGGTCGCCACCCGGTGAAAGTGGACGGGCGCGCCCGCGCACGTTGGGGCGCGCAACGGGGGAGTCGGTGACACGGATGACGTCGAACGAGCGAAAGGCACGCGCACGCGCTTCACGTCCGTCGGAAAGAGCGCTGGCTCGGGGCTTGACCTGCGGTAGTATCGGTTCGCGCATCGCGTCGACCGGGGGGGGCCGCGAGCCGCACCACATCCGCATGCGATCCTTCAGCTTTTCGCCATTTTCTGCCGTAGGTGTCGGCGCCGCGCGCGTCGTCGCGCTCGCGATCGTCGCGATGGTCGCGCTGCCGACGAGCGGCTGCGAGCTCGTCCTCGGCATGACCGGCCACTCGGCCACCGAGGCCCCCGCCGACGCCGGAGGTGACGGCGCGAGCGACGGCGCGAGCGACGTCGGCGCCGACACGGGCCCGAAGCTCTGCACGTTGCCGGCGACGGGCGACGCGGCCGCCCGTGTGACCAACGTCTTGCCGTCGACCAACCGCTACGACTTCTGCCTCAAGCCCGACACCGCCGGCGCGCCGACGATCGGCCCGGTGTTCTCGGTGGCGGTGGGATGCGCCGGTGGTCTCGCGTACAAGGACTCGTCGGCGTCGTTCCCGGTCCCGTCCGGCTCCTACGAGGTCGACGTCATCGCCGCCGGCCCGAAGGCCAAGTGCACCGACGCGCCGGTCACCACGATCAGCCACGTCGCCTTCGACCCCGGCACGACGACCAACGCGATCCTCATGGGCGACGGCGGCTCCGACCACGTCATCAAGGCGCTGCGCGAGACGGTGCCGAGCAACATCGAGTCGCGCTTCCGCTTCGTCCACGCGATCGACGGCTCGCCGGCGCAGGACTTCGGCCTCGCGCTCAAGGCCTCGCTCCCCGCCCAGCTCTCCCAGGTCTACTTCCGCAACATCGCGTTCGGCACCACGTCGCCGGCCGGCACGAGCCCTGGCGGGAGCATCGACGCGAACGGCTACGCGGGCTTCTCCGGCTCCGGCGCGGTGCTCGATTTCGGTCGCGCCAACACCGGCACCCCCGACGTCCTCGACCTCTTGGCGGTCAAGCTCGTCGCCCACGTCGGCTACTCGATCTACGCGGTCGGCAAGACCGACGCGACGGGCAAGCCGAACGACATCAACTTCCCGACGGAGCTGCTCCTCTGCAACGAGCACGACGTCGACCGGGGGGTCTACGCGCGCTGCGCCAACGCGGTGCCGATCGATCTCACCCTCGACATCGTCAACACGCAGCTCAACGGCCCCTACTCGCCCAACGAGGCGGTGCGGCGCCAGCCGTTGCAGCAGGCGATCGCGAAGCTCAACGGCGACGTCGCGTGCATCACCGAGGTCTGGTCGGAGGCCGACAAGGACGCGATCGTCGCGGCCGCGCACTCGACCTACACGTACTCGGCGCGCAAGGCGATGGACCTGACCACGCCGATCGACGACGCGACCGACCAGAACGGCAACACGCCGCCCACGCCGACGACGCCCCCCTGCGGGGACGCGCAGTCGAAGGCCGACCTCGAGGCGTACCTCGGCTGCGTGCAGCACAACTGCGCGGTCAAGGCCGACGATCCCACCTCCCACGTCGAAGATCAGGCGGCCAGCTGCATCGCGTCCAATTGCCCCGTCGAGGCCATCACGCTCGAGAGCGACTCGCCGCGCGGCTGGGACTGCGGCTTGGTCAACTTCTTCGGGCGCGCGAGCTTCGCCGACACGCAGACGGCCTGCGAGAGCAACCCGCTCGCGCGCTACGCCTTCAGTGGCACCAACGGCATTCTGCTGCTCTCGCGCTACCCGATCGACGGCACCCCCGACTTCATCAGCCTCGGCGCCACCGACTTCCGCGTCACGCTGATGCGGGCGCCAGTAGCGATCGACGTCAACACCAAGGTCGACGCCTACTGCATCGTCACGACCACGCCGGCGCCGGCGAGCCTCACGCGCCCGTACGTCGGTGACTACGGCGGCTACGGCGGCCCCGGCCGCACGTGCGCGTCGGACTCCGACTGCCTCACGAAGTATGGGGAGACCTGCGACCTCGCGGGCACCAAGACCTGCCAGATCGCGAGCGATCAGGAGTGGCGCAACGAGCTGCTGCTGCAGGTCGGCAAGGTCGCCAACCACGTCGCTCAGCTGTCCGGCGCCACCAAGCGTCGCGCCATCGTGCTCGGCGATTGGTACACGGGCCCGCAGCTCGGTACGCTCACCGCGCTCAACGTCGAGTCCTACAACGCGCTCACGGCTCTGCTGCCCCTCGCGGTCAGCCAAGGCTACAATCCGCTCTGTACCTACTGCGCCGACAACGCGAACACGACCCCGCCCGGCACGCAGCCGACGGCGGCGAGCAGCTGGTCGACCTACGGCCTGCTCACGAACATCCCCATCACCGACGTCGAATCGAACGCGATAACCTTGCAGGACGCGACCGTCCCGGTGACCGACCCGACCGTCGACGGCGGGACCTACAAAGTGCCGGTGTCTCCCTACTATGGCTTCCGTACCGTCGTGCGCATCCGACCGTGATCTCGCCGACTCTCAGGTTCATGTGAAGCAGGCCTCGCGCACCAGGCGAGGCACCGAGTCCGAATGAGCGAAGAGCAAGCCGCCGCCCAACAACAGCCTCCGCCTTCGGAGGACGCGAAGCCGCCGCTGCAGGCCGGCGACATCGTCGCGGACAAGTACCGCGTCGACGAGATCGTCGGGCAGGGCGCGATGGGGTTCGTGTTCGCGGCGGAGCACACGCACCTCGGCCACCGGGTCGCGCTCAAGGTCCTGCGCGCCGGTGCGCTCGAGCACAAGGAGTCGGTCGAGCGGTTCTTGCGCGAGGGGCGCATCGTCGCGCGCATCCAGAGCGAGCACGTCGCGCGCGTCAGCGACGTCGGCACCCTGAAGTCGGGCGTTCCCTACCTCGTGATGGAGTTCCTCGAGGGGAGCGACCTCTCGAAGATCCTCAAGCAGCGCGGCGAGCCGCTCTCGCTCCCCGACGCGGTCGACTTCACGCTGCAGGTCTGCGAGGCGCTCGCCCACGCGCACGCGCTCGGGGTGGTGCACCGCGACCTCAAGCCCGCGAACCTCTACGTCACGACGCGCCTCGACGGCTCGCCGCTGCTCAAGGTGCTGGACTTCGGCATCTCCAAGTCGAGCACGTACGGCGAGGGGCAGGACGAGCTGACGATGACCGCGGCCCTCATGGGCACGCCGCGGTACATGTCGCCGGAGCAGATCCACGACAGCCGCCTCGTCGACTCGCGCACCGACATCTGGGCGCTCGGCACGATCATCTACGAGATGCTCACCCTCGAGCGGTGCTTCCAGGCCCCGTCGGTGGCGATGACGTGCGTCAAGATTCTCCAGCAGGAGCCGACGCAGCTCTCGCAGCTTCGCCCTGATCTGCCCCCAGCGATCGAGGAGATCGTCGGCCGCTGCCTGCGCAAGGAGCCCAACGATCGCTACCTGCACGTCGGCGAGCTCGCGGAGGCGATCGCGCCGTTCGGGCCGCAGGACGCCGCCGCGACGGCCGCGCGCATCACGCGCATCGCGACGACGCCTCACGACGGCAAGCACGGCGCGCGCGCGGTGCTCGGGGCGACGGGGAGCTTCACCGCGTCGGGCAGCTACTCGAGCCTGTCGGGGAGCGGCAGCAATCCGAGCGCCGCCAATGCGCTCCGCATCACCGGCACCGGGTCGGGCTCGGTGATGGTCTCGGCGTCGCCGGGCGCCTCGCCCGCCTCGGCGTCGTCGCAGAGCGGCAGCAACTCGGGCGCGATCGCCGGCGGGACCGTCGCGCCGGAGGTCGAGCAGCGACGGCGCGGCAAGGTGTTGATTTACGGGGGCGTGGCCGCCGTCGCGATCGTCGTCGCGATCGTGCTCCTCTCGCGCGGCGGAAAGCAGCCCGAAGGGGTGTCGCCCGCGTCGACGGCCGCGCCGCCGCCGACCGTGAGCGCGCAGGCCTCCGCGTCGAGCGCCGAGTCCGCGACGACCCTCGCCGCCACCGCGACCGCCTCGGCCGCGCCCAACGCATCGGCGACCGCATCCGCGAGCGCGTCCGCGAGCGCCACCGCGACCACGACCAGCCCCGTGAGGCGCTGGACGCCGCCGGCCAACACGAAGAGA
>JAJXTK010000243.1 GCA_021783935.1 Myxococcales bacterium
CGCCGCGACGAGGTCCGCCACGCGCGCACGATGGCGGCGCTCGCCCGTCGACGCGGCGGCGCGCCGCGACGCCCGACCCTCGCGCGCCGCCCCCCTCGCTCGCTCGAGGCCGTCGCCCTCGAGAACGCGGTCGAGGGGTGCGTGCGAGAGACCTACGCCGCGCTGGCGGCGACCGTCCAGGCGACGCGCGCGCGAGCGGGCGATCTGCGCGCGGCCATGACCCGCATCGCCGAGGACGAGACGCGGCACGCCGCGCTGTCGTGGCAGATCGCCTCGTGGGCCGAGCGTCGACTCGGGCCCACGGCCCGCGCGCGCGTCGCGACGGCCCGGGCGCAGGCCATTGCCGCCTTGCGGGCCGAGCTCGCCGCGCAGCGCGTTCCTTGCGAGCTGCTCGTGGACGCGGGCGAGCCGACCGCGGTCGAGGCCGTGCGCCTGCTCGACGCCTTGACCGAGGCCCTCGCCGCCTGAGCCGGCGTCGCGCGCCTGCGCGCCCGCGCGCAGGGTATCGGGCCGCGGTGGCTACTCCGCCACCGCCACGCGCGGCTCCTCGACGTCCCAGCGACGGACGCTGCGGACGAGGAACGCGTGGAGCGCGGCGTCGTAGAGCACCGCGTTGTGCCCCGCGCCGTGCGCGATCCAGCTCGGCGCGCCCGGCAGGATCCCCTTGGTCATCGGCACCAGCGGATCGCGCTCCGCGACCACCGAGGTGTGCGGGATACGCGCGAGGTGCCGCGGCGCCTCGCGGATGACGCGCTGCAGCTGGTCGTTGAGCGGCATGACCACGCCGCGCACCGCGTCGGGGAAGGCGTCGGCGAGCGTCACGCCGTAAAAGGGGCTCGCGACGCTGATCGTCTGCACGATGCGCGCGTCGTGCTCTTGCTCTTGCACGTACCAACGACACGCGAGGCCGCCGAGCGAGTGCCCGACGAGGTGCACGCGGCGCGCGACGTGGTCGTCGGCGATCGCGCGATCGATCTTGCGCGCCAGCGAGTCGAGCGAGGAGCCGGGCAGGAAGGTGAAGGTGTGGACGGTGATGCCGGCGTCGACGAGGTGGCGCACCAGCGGCCCGAACGCGCCCGCCGTCGCCATGAGCCCGTGGACGAGGACGACGGCGTCGTCGCCGCGCGAGGCGCGGTGGGCGCGCTTGCGCCAGCCGTCGGCGGCCGAGAGCCCGACGCGGACCGTCGCCGTGAGCTCGCGCGCGAGGGAGGCCATCGCCTCGATCGCGGCGTCGCGCGCCTTGGGGAGCTTGTTGCGCATCGGCGGCATCGGCGTGACCAAACGATTGGCGATCGGAGCGCCGTCGGTCAACTTCCTTCCGCCGCAAACACCAGGACGCAGCACGCGAAAACCGCTTCGCACGACCGATGCGCCACGGGTGCGACGTCCCGCCACGGGCTCGCAGCGCGTGCTCGACTCGTGGACGCCGGCGCAGCCTTTGACGCACGGCGGCCACGAACGGCCCCGATCTTGGGGCGAGCGTCGTGACGCGATTCTAAGGGCCCCCGGGGCCCGCAAGACGTGCGGCCCCTAGCGCAATCGGCGGCGCGCTTCTCCGATCTCGCCCGCTCGATCGGCGTCGAATGCGCCGCGGCTGCCGGCGCGTCGTTTGCTTTGCAGGTCGAATGGGCCGTTCGCGGACGACGCCTGGCGCCGACGCCGAGGACGAGGGGGAAGGTGGCGCGCAATGCGTTTCGTGTGGACGCCTGAGCTTTCGGTCGGGATCGAGTTGATCGATGCGCAGCACCGCGAGCTGTACGCGCGGCTCGATCATTTCCTCGCAACCGCCGCCGCAGGCAGGGTCGACGAGCTCCTCGATCTGCTGCACTTCCTCGCCGGGTACATCGAAGAGCACTTCCGCACGGAGGAGGAGCTCATGCGCTCGTCGGGCTACCCGGACCTCGACGCGCACGTCGCCGAGCACGGCTCCTTCCACGAGCTCTTCGCGACCCTCGTCGCGCGCTTCGCCCGATACGGCGACGACGCGCGCGTGACCGAGTTCGCGCGGCGCGAGGTCTGCACTTGGCTCGAGGCGCACGTCTGCACCACCGACCGCGTGCTCGCCGAGTGGCTGCGCGCGCACGCTCACGCGCAGGTCGCATAGCAGGCTGTGGAGTCTCTCCGAGACCGGCCGATCCTCTCCCGCGTCATCCCTCGATTTTTCGCGGGATCGACCACAGCCTGCTGACGGTCACGGTTTCCGCAGGCCGTTTCTCGACGGCCTGCAAGGTCCTGCCGTCGCTCAGCTGCGGCGCGGCACGGCGCCGCCGCGTCGAGAGAGGTCGCGAAAGGCGCGATCGGCGACCAGCACCGCCGGCGCCGCGAGCAGCGCGACCAGCGCGCCCGGCAAGGTCGGCGGCGCGTGCCCGAACACGCTCGCCACCCGCGTGACGCCGAGCAGCGTCAGCAGCGCCAGCACCGCGAACGCCATGGCGCCCCACAACAACCCCGACGGGGGCGCCGGCAGACCCCGGCGCGAGGCGAACGCGTTCGCCATCTGCCCCGCGACGATCGCCGTGAACGCCGCCCCGGAGGCGCTCGCGAGCGCGTGCGCCGACGCCTCGCTCCCCCACGGAGGCACGCGCGCGAGCACCAGCACGGTGACGAACGCGGCGAGCTCGAGCAGCGCCTCGGTCGGTCCGAGGACCAGGAGCGCGCGCGTGAGCACCGCGCGATCGACCAGGTGGCGGCCGATCGGCGGCTTGTCGAGCGCGTCCTTCGCCGGCGGCTCGGCGCCGAGCGCCAAGGCAGGCAGCTGGTCGGTCAGCAGATCGATCGAGAGCACCTGCAAGACCGACAGCGCGAGCGGCACCCGCCCGGCAGACAGCGCCCATACGACGAACGGCGCGAGCTCCGCGACGTTGTCGGTCAGGTGGTAGACGAGCACGCGCTGGAGGTTCGCGAAGGTCGCGCGCCCTTGCGCGACCGCGTCGACGATCGTGGCGAAGTCGTCGTCGAGCAGGACGAGGTCGGCCGCCTCGCGCGCGACGTCGGTGCCGCCGCGCCCCATCGCCACGCCGATGTCGGCTTGGCGCAGCGCCGGGCCGTCGTTGACGCCATCCCCCGTCATCGCGACCACGTGGCCGCGCGCCTGCAGCGCCTTGGCGACGCGCAGCTTGTCCTCGGGCGAGACGCGGCAGAGCACCATGCCGTCGCGATCGAGGGTCGCGCCGAGGATCGCCTCGTCTGCCGGCAGGTCCTTCCCTTGGATCACCCACCCTGTCTCGACGAGCAGCCCGACCTCCGCGGCGATCGCGCGCGCCGTCGCGGGGTGATCTCCGGTGATCATCGCGACGCGGATGCCCGCGCTCCGACACGCGGCGATCGCGCGCGCTGCCTCGGCGCGCGGCGGGTCCTCGAGCCCCACGACGCCGAGCAGCTCCAGATCGCGCTCGACCTCGGCAGCCGCCGCGCCTTCGTCCGGCCGGCGTGCGCGCTTGGCGATCGCGAGCACGCGCAGCCCGGCATCGCCGAACGCCTCGACGCGCTCGTGCGCGGCGTCGGCGCCCTCGCGGCAGAGATCGAGCACGGCGTCGGGCGCGCCCATCACGAGCAGCTCGGCGCCGGCCTGCAGCGACATGCGGCGCCGATGCGGATCGAAGGGCCACTTGCGCGTGGTCGGTGACCGCGTGGCGTCCGCCTCGACGTCGATCCCCGCGCGTCGCGCCAGCACGAAGAGGGCCGCCTCGAGGGGATCCCCCTCCGCGACCCACTCCCCATCGCGCTCGACGGCGTGCCCCGTCGAGCACCGCGCCGCGCAGCGCGCGAGCTCCTCGAGCGGCGCGCGCACCTCGGGCGCGCACTCGATGGTCGCCGAGGGCGCGTAGCCATCACCGTCGATCCGCGCCTCGCCGGAGGGGGTCCACGCGACGACGACCGCCATGCGGTTCTGCGTCAGCGTGCCGGTCTTGTCGGTGCAGATGAACGTCGTCGAGCCGAGCGTCTCGACCGCCTCGAGCCTGCGAACCAGCGCGTGGCGCGCCGCCATCCTGCGCGCCCCGAGCGCCAGCGACAGCGTCACGGTGGGCAAGAGCCCCTCGGGGACGAGCGCGACCGTCACGCCGATCGCGAACAAGAAGCCGTCGCGAAAGGGGAGCCCCACGGCGATCGCGATCAAGAGCAGCGCGAGCCCCACGCCCAACGCGATGGCGGCGATCGTGCGCACGAGCCGCGCGAGCTCCCGCGCGAGCGGCGTGGGCAAGTGCCGGCCGCGACGCGTCATGGTGGCGATGCCGGCGAGGCGCGTGCGCGGGCCGGTGGCGATCACCTCCCCGTAGGCCTCCCCCCCGATGACGAAGGTGCCGCCGTGGACGACGTCGCCGACGTCCGGGTAGACGGCGCCGCTCTCGCCGCTCATCGCCGAGGCGTCGATGCCGAGCCCCACGCGCTCGAGCAGCCGCAGATCGGCGGTGACGCGATCGCCCGCTGACAGGCGCACGACGTCGCCCACGACCAGCTCGGCCGCGTCGATGGCGCGCGCCCGGCCGTCGCGAAGGACCGTCGCGCGGCGGGGAAGCAGGCGCCGAAGGGCCTCGGCGGCGTGCTCTGCGCGGTGCTCCTGAACGAACGCGAAGAGGCCGTTGACGGCGATGACGACGAAGATCGCCGCGCCGAGCGACGGCATGCCGCCGAGGACGGCGAGCGCGCCCGCCGCCCAGAGCAGCACCGCGAAGAAGTGGAAGAGTTGAGCCGCGAGCTGCCGAGCGCGCGAGGGGGGCGGCGCCACCGGCAGCTCGTTCGGCCCGTCTCGAGCCAGCCGCGCGCGGGCCTCCTCGGAGGCGAGACCCCGAGGCCGCGACACGCTCGCGTCGGCGGCGCTCGGGGCCTGCGTCGGGGGAGCCATCGCCTCGGCCCACACGCAAAGGGGAGGCCGGGCGCCTGCCGTCGTTCATCCCTTGTGCGGCGGCGCCCCCTTCACGTCGATCTTGTGCGACTGCATCGCGGTCGTCTTCGGCAGATCGATGGTGAGCACTCCGTCGCGGAGCTCGGCGCGGATCTTCGCGGCGTCGACGTCGGCGGGCAGCGTGAGCGCGCGCGCGAAGCTGCCGTAGGAGCGCTCGTAGACGTAGAAGGTGTCGCTGTGCTCCTTGCTCTCACGCTCGCGCTTGCCCGAGATCTTGAGGCGATTGCCCGTGAGGCTCACGTCGATGTCCGACTGCTTCACGCCGGGCATGTCGGCGCGCAGCACGAAGCCAGACTTGGTCTCCTCGACCTCGATGTCGGGCATGTACTCGGCGAGCGTGCGCTCGTTGACCGACGGCATCAGCTCGCCGAACGGCTCCCACTGCAGGAGGTTGCGCATCATGCGCAGCGGCTCCCACTCGCGCAGCATCGAGGGGGTCGAGAGCTTCGGTTCACGGTGGACCTGGATGTTCGCCATGGGGTGCCTCTGGGTGCCGCGCCGGGCGGCGTTTCGAAGGGAAGAGCTACGCTCCCGTCACGCGTGCGCCGTCGTCGCGACCGTGCTCGGGCGGTTCGAGATCGCCTCGAGCGTGCGCGCGACCTCGTCGGAGCTGACGTCGCCGCGGCGGCTCGCCTGCCGCGCGATGTCGTTGAGCGACAGGATGCCGACCAGGCGGCCGTCGCGGTCGGTCACCGGGAGCCTGCGGATCTGGTGCTGGCGCATCAGGTCCTCCGCGGCTTGGAGCGTGTCGCTCGGGCTCACCGTGATCGCCTTGCGCACCGCGGCGATCGACACCGGGAACTCGTGGAGGGCCTTGCTCTGCGTGAGGGACGCCATGCAGAGGTCCCGGTCGGTCACGATGGAGACCACGCGCCCGCTCCCGTCGATGATGGGCACGGCGCCCACGTCGTGCTCCCACATGATCCTGGCCGCGCAGTCCGCCGAGTGGTCCGCGTGACAGGTCTTGACGTCTCGGTTCATGAGCTGCTCGACGCGCATCGCCGTCCTCCTTGGTGTTCCTTCGAGGCCCCGTCGTGGACGAGCGCGCCGAGGCTCTCGCCGGCGCCCGCCTTCGACGTGGGGGACCGGCCGCTGAGCAACCGGCGTTCCGCCGCGTCGGCGTCGCGCGGTTTCGCTCGGGGTGTGGCGTGCGTCGTCACCCGGAGCGTCGGTGGTCGCTCGGGGCGTGCACGGACGACGCTCGCGGCGGCGCGAGGCTTCTCGAATCGCGCGGGCGTACGCTCAGGCCGGCTCGATCGCGTCGGGCGTGAGCTCGAGCGTCTCGAGCAGCCGCTCGAGCGTCGACGCGAAGGCGAGGCGCCGGCCGTCGACGGCGAGGTAGGCGCGCCCCTGGGCGTCGAGCTCGACGCTGGCCCCCTCCGGGATCCGCGCGCGGCGCTCCAGGGGACGCGCTCGGGCACGAAGCGCAGCACGCGCACGGTGACCGTCGAAGGGTCGTCCGGCTCGCTCAGGCGACGCAGCGTACGCTCGAGGGCGTCCTCTCGGTCGGGCATCATCGACCAAGTAGCACGAGCCTGGCCGGATTCAGACCGCGCGCGCGTCGAGCGCGAAATCGGCCCGCGCTACCCTCGCGGCGCGCGGTCGAGCCAGAGACGGCCGAGCGCCTGCTCGATCGGGAAGCCTCCGCCTCCGGTGGTGAGACTCGACGGGGCTCTACCGTCCCGTCGCGCCCGCTCTCGGGGGCCTCGACCCCCCGAGGCGGGCCGTCGAGAGGCTCACGATCGGCGCGGAACGCTGAATGCACCTCGACCCGTGCATGGACAAGCCGTTCGTGCTCGGCGTGGTGCTCGGCGCAGCGAGCGCGGCCGCGGTGTTCGCGGTGGGCATGCCCGAGCGGACCGTCGTGGTCTCGCCCCCCGCCGCGCCCGCCGCGCCCACCGCGCTTGCCGTGAAGGCGCCGACGACCTCGCCGGTGAGCCTCCCGACCGTCGCGGCGCCGTCCGCGATCGGCGGCGGGCCCCCCGTAGCGGCCGCGCCGCCCCTCCCCGACGAGCGGGCCGAGTTCGTCTACGAGCCCGCGACGCCGCAGCCGGCGGCCTCCTCGACCGCGCCGATCGCCTCTGCGCCCGCGTCCGCTTCGATGGCCTCGCCGGTCGCCTCACCCGCGTCGACGAGCGCGTCGGAGGTCGCGTCGTTGCCGCCCGCGCCTCCGGCCGTCGCGCCGCCCGGCTCGGAGAGCCCGCGCACCTACGCCACCTTCGATCCGTACGCGCCGGTGATCGATCCGTTCGGGCCGACGGTGTCGTCGGGCGCCACCAGCTCCGAGTGGGGCTTCGACCCGTACACCCCCGTGATCGACCCGTTCGCGCCGACCATCCCGACCCCATCGAAGAACGCCGGGGGCGCCTTCGATCCGAACGCGCCGTTGATCGATCCGTTCGGGCCGATGAGCCCGAGTCCGTAGCAGGCTGTGGAGTGAGTCGAAGGACGGCGGCGCGGGGATCGCGTGAACGGATACTGTTCGAGACGGTCGTCGTCGCGATTCGACGCGTCGTGATCCGCTGGCTGCCGCGCTGTCCGTGTTGTCGACGACCGCACGTACCCAACCCCGGTTTCAACCGGGGGTCGAAGGACGGCGCCGCGACGACTTGACCGCCGCCCAATCTCTGATCCACCCCCGGCGCGTTCCCGGATCCACCCCCCATCTCTCTCCGCATCCCGCGCGCTGAAGGCGACGAATCGACACAGTAGTACTAGAGCCGCGCGCCCTGACTCACCTCGGGGGTTTGCGCCGCCGTTCGCGGGCGCGCGTCACCAGACGTTGACCCTGTTCGCTCCAGCCTTCGGCCCTCCAATCGGGCCCTCCTCGGGACGTGCGGATGCACGAGCACCCCGACAGGACGTCCGGGCGATGCGCTCGGGGCGGGCGTCGAACTGCGATAACCTGACCCGTCATGGATGCCGCCCCCGCAGCGCCCCCGACGCACTCGCTCGAAGCCCTCGCCCACGACCTCGGACGCCCCGACCCGGCGTTGCTCGACGCGATCCTCGACGTCTACACGCGCGAAGGGTTCATCGCGCTCGGCGCGCAGATCGAGAGCGAGCGCGTGCTCGCCGACACCACGCGCATCTACTCGCACGCCCACGACGCGTGGGCCGCCGCGACGCCGGGGCAGCGCGACTCGCTCGTCGGCTTCTCGCCGGAGCTGCTCGCCGTCGGCGTCGATCGCGCGCTTGCGCTCAAGATCGCGTTCGACTCCGCCGCGGGGGAGCACTCGAGCGAGGAGACGCTGAGCGACCCCGAGGCGATCGGCGCGCGCGTCCACTACGATCGCGCGCTGTTGCTGCGCGAGCAGGCCAAGACCGTCTTGCGCACGATTGCGAGCCGCAACGAGACGCTGCGTCTGCACGTCGAGAGCCTCGTGGGCCACGGCGACGACGCCGAGTCGCTCGCGACGTCGCTCGACCACATGGCGGAGCTCTGCGACGAGTTCCTCGATCACGACGGCGATCCGCTCTCGACGAGGGTGCGCCTCGCGCGCCTGACGCGAGACTACGTGCAGAGGCTCGTGACCGCCGCGCGCGACGTGCGCGAGAGCGCCGCTGCCGTGCGCGCGAGCCCGAAGTACAAGCGGCCGAGCGACGAGAGGCGTCGCCAGGCGGAGCTCGACTGGCTCGACGGCGTGAACCTCCACGTGCTCGGCGAGGTCGTGCATGCCTTCGAGGCGGCGCACGACCTCGATCCGTCGATACCGCGGCTGGCTCCGATCGCGACGCGACGTCTCTTGAGCAGGCGATCGAAGAACACCCTCGCCAGGCGCGGCGCCGCGCTGCCGACGTCCGAGGCTCCGCTGCGCCGCTGAG
>JAJXTK010000244.1 GCA_021783935.1 Myxococcales bacterium
GCCTTCTTCTTCGTCGCTGCCATCGGACTCTCCGACCGCGCCGAGCGCCTCCGGGTCGTCCGGAATTTCAGCTCCGAGCACGGATGGTCAGATGGTGGGCATCAGCACCTACCCCGGGCGGGCAGAGCTCGACGACTCACGCCGCCAGGTCGACGCAAAACGCCTGCAAGAGGCCGTGTCCCAGCGGGCGGCTCGCCCCCGCGCAACCCCTGAAGTATACGAAGCCCCAGTCCGGTTCGCCGGGCTGGGGTTTTGTCGTCTCCGGCCCGATGAGCACGAGAGGCAGGATCTCGGTTTTCGCGAGGTAGGTCCCGTCCGGCTGAGGCTTCATCTCGATGCGGCCGTTGAACACGCGGCGGAGAACTTCGCGCGCCTCGATGGGCGACCGCTCGCAGAGGCGGTGCAGGTCGAGGATGCGCTCCTCGACTTCGGCCGGCGAGGGGAGATGGATCGGCATCGTCGCTGCGCCTTCGAGCGCCGCGATGGCCGTGCGGACCGACTGCGCTTCCGTCTTTGCGTCCTCCCACGCGCTCCGCACTTCGTGTCCGCGCTCGCCGTCGGCCCACATGTCCACGAAGCCGCGGAGGCGGCGCTCGATGCGTTCGAGGCGACCGCGCAGCTTGCGTAGCTCGTCTTCGTTCCGCCGGAGTGTGTCGCCGATCGTCGCGGCGAACTGCTTGCGGATGTACGCGACGGCCCACGGCGATGCGATGTGCTCCGTCAGCGCGTCGAGCATCGCGCGCCGCACGTGGCGCTCTTGGATCGGCGCGCGGTTCTCGCAGATCCCGCGCTTCGTGATGTCGCCGCACCTGTAGTAGCGCTGCGAGCTGCCCCCGCAGATGACCATCGGCGTGTCGCAGCACGCGCACACGAGCAGGCCCGAGAACGGGTAGCGCGTGATGCGCCCGGCGACGGCGCGCCCCTTCGGCGCGCTCGACGAGCCCGCGTACTTCGCGCGAACGGCCGAGAGACGCCCATGTACGGCGTTCCACAGCTCGTCGTCGATGATGCGCAGGTGCGGGGGCTCTTGGACAATGACGCCCTCCTCCCGCTTCTTGTAGCGGCGCTTTCCGGTCTCCGGGTCGCGGCGCCACTCGCGGCGCATGTATGCCCACTTGCCGATGTACGCCGCGTTGTGGAGGATCGCGCGGACCGTCGAGCACACCCAACCGCGCTTGCGATTCCTCCGCGAGGGGCGGAGCACGGGCACACCTTCGAGGTTCAGCCGGCGCGCGATGCTGAGGAGCGAGTGACCCGCCGCGTACTCGCGGAAGATGCGCTCGACCACCTTGCGCTCGTCCTCATGGATCTCGATGGTCGCACCGTTCGTCCCACCACGTCCGTCAGGGATCGGGATGGTGCGGTAGCCGAGAAGCCTGCCTCCCGTGGAGAGGCCCTTCGTCATCCGACCTTCGAGTCCGCGGCGCGTCTTGTACTTCAAGTCGTCGAGGTACAACTCCGCGGCCATCGCGCGCATGCCGAAGAGCACCTTCGCGCCTTGCTGGCGCGTGTCGAGACCGTCCGCAATGCCGATGAGGACCACGGAGCGGAACGCGAGGCGCTTGAAGACGTTCGCCGCGTCCGCCATGTCGCGCGAGAGTCGCGAGACGTCCTCGGTCAGGATGATGTCGACGAGGCCATCCTCGACGGCCTTCATGAGCTTCTGGAACTCGGGCCGCTGAAGGGTCGCGCCGCTGCGCGCGGGATCGGGGAACACGAGGCCGTCGTCGATCGATCCGTCGAAACGCGCGGCGTACTCGCGAGCGCGACGGACTTGGTCTTCGAGCGATGTCTCGCGTTGGTTGACCGTCGAGTAGCGCGCGTAGCCCGCAATGCGCTTGCCCACCCAGCTCTCGCCCATCATGGCTGCACCGTCGCCACGAGCAGGTCGAGGAGCGCGCGGTGCCCTTCGTCGAGTAGCGCTTCGGGATGGCGTCGCGCGAGCCGCGCGGCGCGGTCCACGGCGGCGGTCATCGCCTCGGGGTAGAACGCGGCGAGGCGTCCGCCGCGTTGCCCGTCTTCCGTCACGCCGAGATGGTCGATGACCTCATCGGCTTCGCGGTTCGGATTCGAGTAGCGCGGACGCTTCGCGGTACGCGGTCCGCGTTTCCTGGATGCGCTCATCGCGCGGCGGTACGTTTTCCATGTCGACCTCCATCTCAGGTTGACCACGCCCCCGGCGGTTGGCGCCGCGCGGGGGCAACTTACGACCGCCGCGCCGATGCGCGCATGCGGTTCACGGCGAGCATGGGGCGCGAGCGGTGGCCGCGCAAGGTCGACGACGAGGCGGAAGATCGCGAATCGGCTTCGTATTCCGAGCTTTTGCGAACACGTGTTCGCGGGCAAGATCGACGAACCCTTGGCGTGTCGCGCCGTTAGAGCGGGTCCCATTCATCGGGGAGACCATCGGCAGCGACGACGCGAGCGCCCGAAAAAAAGATCGGCGACGACGACGTGAGCCACGGCGGCAAGCCCTCGCTCGCGAATGAACGCGGCGCCGTCGTCGCCCCCGCGCCCTTCGCTGCGAGCGCGAGCGCCGTGATGGTGTCGTCGAACGCGCCCGAGCCCGCGGCGCCGAAGCGCACGCTCCCGCTCGGGGCTGTGCGCGCCTCGTAGCGCGCGAACTCGTCGAGCAGGTCGCGGCTCGCGGGGAAGAGCACCTCGTGACGCTCGACGAGAAGCGCGAGGTTCATCACGAGCGCCGCCTTGCTCTCCGCGGTGAAGACGACCGCTTCGACCCACAGGTCGCCCTCGCGTCGCAGAAGATCCGCAAGGACAGTCTGGCAGGTCGCATCGATCACGATGCGGGCGCGGTTGTACCGGCGCGCGACGCTCGCGACCGCCGCCGCTTGCGCGAGGTAGTCGGCGCCCTTCAGGTCCGCGAGCTTCACGGCGCGCCACGGCTTTGCGGTGCAGTCGAGAACCACGAGCGCCGAACGATCGCGCCGCGCAGCCGGGTCCCATCCGACGACGTACCGAGCGTCGCCGCGAGGCTCGTCCTCGCCCCCAACGGCGCACGCGATGACGTGATCCCACGCGAAGACGCGCTCGCCGGCATCGGCGAAGCGGCCTTCGTATTCCGTGTCGAACTGGCGCGCGGTCAACTGCGCTCGCTGGCCGTCCACATACGCCGCGCTGATGTGCGGGTTCTCGGACGAGCGCATCACGTAGCTCGCGACGCGCGGGTCGCCTCGCCGGCCTTGCTCGAACATCGCCTCGAACCACGTGCCGCGCATCGTCGGTGTGCTCGCGAGCACGAGAGCGCCGTTCGTGTCCGCGAGCACGGGCGTGAGCCCTTCTTGGATCACCTCGCGCGGCACGTAGGCGGCTTCGTCGACGACAGCGCGATCGGCGGCGTGCCCGCGGAGCAGCTTCCCCTGCTCGTGGGCCGCGCGCACGAACACGAGCCCGTCGCACGCGAGGCGCAACTCGTGGAAGGGGCTCTCGACCTCGGCCTCGATGAGCCCGCCAAGCGGAGAAGCTCGCAGAAGCTTGCTGATGGTGCCAAGGAGCAACCGCGCTTGGTCGCGCGCTGGGGCGACGATGAGCTGACGGAATGGCCGGCGCTCGCGGATGGCGCGTACCGCGTGGAAGGCGACCTCGACGGCCGTCGCGTAGCTCTTGCCACTGCGCCTCCCGCCGACGAGGAGCTTCACCCGGTGCGCCTGGTCGAGCAGGTACGGGATCTGTGCCGCGTGCGGTTCGAGCGCGAGCGTCGACGCTGCGAACACCACGGGGTCGCGTAGCCGGTCCGTCATCGCGTCGCCGTCCCCGCGAGCGCTGCCCGCAGCTCGGGCGAGAACCGCGCATCGTCGGCGGGCGTCGCGAGCAGCACATCGATCTTCTGCATGTACACGGTCGTCGAGGCCGGGCGCACCTCGCCAAGCAGCTCGCCCAAGAGGCGTTCGACGGCGACGAGCGTGCGGTACCCGGCGAAGATGGCCGCGGGGTTGGCGCCGTTCGTTGCGCGGAGCTTCGAGATCTCCGAGCGCACCTCGTCAGCCGTCCCGCTCACGCGCTCCACGAGGTCGAGGTGGCTGAGAACCTGGCGGCGCCGTACGTCCTCGTTCTTCGTCGCCACGGCTGCAAGCTCGTCGCGCATTGCGCGGAGGTAGTACCCCAGGGCCGTGCGGCTCAGGCCCGCGGCTTCGGCTAGCGCTTTCTTCGTGATCGCCGGGTCGCGCTCCAGAAGCTCACGAACCGCGCGGAGCTTCGCCGGGTCGGGCGCGCGAATCCCGCGTGCGTACCGACTACCTGCGTTCTTGGCCGTGACTACCATGCGACTACCACGCTACCCCGCCGCCGACTCCCGCGCCGTAACCGCGTTTGAGGTACCGCGCGAGGTCTCTCCGTCGCGCGAACACATGTTCGGAGCCCGCACGCGCAGACAGGCGGAACGAGCGCGCTTTTCGGGTGCGGGCTACCGGCGAACGACGCGAAGGCGTGGGTTGCGCACTGGCGACGGCAGCGTCACCCAGTCCCGCCCTTCGTGGCCGACCACGAGCACCGACCCGCCCGCGAAGCGCTCGTCGTGGACGCGCTCGATGCTCGCCCCGCTCGGCCACGCGCCGAAGAGCGCCTTGCACTGCGGCGATGTGTCGAACTCCTCGCGCGAGACGGTCTCGGCGAGAAACTCCTCGTTCTCGTAGACGGTGGCGTCGGCGACGACGTTGCGGCCGACGGTCTCGCGGAGGATGCGGATCGCGCGCAGCATGGGGGCTACTCGTCTGCGCCCGGTGGTAGCGCACTGCCCTCGCGTGCGTAGTACCACCAGATGAGCGACTCGACGATGCGCAGGCGCGAGGCGTTCGCGAACGGCTCCCCAGCGACGGCCGCGCGGACCGCGTCGAGCGCACTTCGCGCGGACACGATGTCGTCGCGCATGAGCGCGAGCAGCTCGAAGGCATACTCGCCCCAGCTCGCCCGTTGCAGTCGACGAAACCGTGCTTCGTCCGCAATCGATGTGGCGTACCAGTAGTAATACTCGACTACGCTATCGAGGACGGCGAGGAGCGCCGGGCGGAAGGGGTAGAGGATCTTCGTCGCTCGCGAGATGCTGATGTCCTTCTCGATCACGAGGTCGAAGAGGCCGACCAGGGGACCGCGAATCGCGTCGAGATCCACGTCCTCAAGCGCCGCCTTCGGCAACTGAACGAGGAGCGCATTGATCGCGTGCCCCTTGCTGCTGACGAGGCGGTTCCACACGGCGTACGAGAGACGCGCGCCAAGGCGGTTCGCGCGCTCCACGTCAGCCGCCGTCACCGCGTCGGGGTTCGCCGGAACGTCGCCGTCGTACTTGCTCCACGGCCACTGAGCGAACTTGGCGCGCAGCATCCCCGCGGGATCGGCGAAGTGCAGTCCGCTGCGGAGGCGAAGCTCGTTGGGTGTCGCGTTGTTCATGTGTCACCCTCACTCGTCGTCATCATCGTCGTCCGGGTCGAAACCGCGCTCGCGCATCATCGCCGCGAACTCGCCCTCGATGTCGTCCGTGCCGTCGTCGTCGTCATCGTCATCCTCATCGGCTTCCTGGTCGTCGTCCCCGCGATCGAAGACCGAGACCTTGCCGACCAGCTCCTCCAGATCGGGCCGATGCTGCTCGAAGTGCTGAAGGTGCCCGCCGCGCTGCGGGTCAGCGTCGAATACCGCGACGTCGCGGAACGTCTTCCCGAGCCGCTGAAGGACTCGCTCGCGTTTCCGCCCGAGCTTCAGCAGCCGTTCAACCCGATCGCGCCAGGCGACGAGCGCGACGAGCGCGCGGGTGGACTGGTCGTGCTCCCGGTCGTACCGCGCCTCGTCCTCCGCTTCGAGGCGACGTGCGCGCCCCGACAGGATCGCGAGCACGATGGCGAGGACGACCCCGAGGCCGCCGACGGGTGAGTAGGCGATGGCGCCGACGTAGAGCCGATCGGCCCACGGGCCATCCTGCGAGTAGAGCGCGCCCCCGGCGAAGATCGCGCCGATTCCGATGACCCACTTCATCGTCGTCCCAGCGGCCGTGGAGGATGGCGACCGTGCGCCCGGGCGCGTCGGCGGGCGCGCTTGCCCGAGGTAGTTCCACGCTTGCTGGGCAGCCTCGTTCGAGGGCTTGCCCCCCGGCAGCTCCGCGATGAGGCGCTTGCGGTCGTCGCCGTCCGTCGAACGGAACTGCTCGACGATGTGCTCCGGGATCGGCGGGGGTTTCTGCGCCTCGTAGCTCGCCATCTCCGCGCGGAGCGCGTCGATCTGTTCGTCGACTGCACTCGCGGACATGGGGGCGTCGTCGGCGTCTACCCCCTTCTCATCCAGCGCTTCGAGTCCTTCGGCAATGTCCGTGAGCCACCGGCCACGCTCGCGGCGAAGACCCACCCATGAGCGCATGCTCTGGACGTTGCCCGCGCCGAGCGCGTTCTCGGCGGTGGCGGCACCCTCATCGAGCGTGTCCACGAAGTCCGTGAACTCGGACTGCTGGGACGGGTGGAAGCTCGTCGGCGAAAGCAGCCGGGCTTCCGCTACCAGGAGGCGCCATTCGAGCCATGTGCGGGTCGGGTCCGACGCGCCGGCCCGGCGCAGCGCGCTCGCACGGCGCTTCATCTCATGCAGCTTGGTCGCCGACTCCTCGTACCGCTCCTCGCGCTCGCGCTGTTCCTCGTGGCGTTCGCGCTCCATCTCCTCCGCGCGTTCCGCCGCTTGTCTCGCCGCAGCGGCCTCCGACTCGATCCGCCGTTGATGGCGTTGCTGTTCGCGCTCGGCGCGCTCCGTAGCCTGACGCGCTGCACGCGCCTCGTTCTCCATTCGGCCTCGGTGCTGCTCGTCGCGTCGTCGCTGCTCCTCCTCCCGCCGCTTGACGGGGCAGCTCCACTCGCTGTGGTCGAAACGGCCGCAATACCTACAGGCTTCCATCGGTGCCTCCCGTGGGCATCCGCCGACACTCGTCCAGATCGGCCACTGCGATCACGGCACGCGCGCCCGGAGCAGATGTCACGAAGATCCCCGCGCCAATAAGCGCATCGGGGTAGGCCGCATCGAGGGCGTCGACGACGTTCGACAGGCCGCCGAATCGGACGGCATCGCCGAGGTACGCGACGAAGATGCCCGGCTGCCCTTCCAGTCCGTCGAGCGGCACGCGCGCACCGTCGGTCAGCCAAGCGTCGACTTGCTCGGCGACGTAGACCCGGGCCTCCATCCGCGAAGCCCAGAACGCAAACTCGTCGGGGTGGATGCAGCCGAGGTGATCCCATCCGAGCACCCACCGAAGGCCAACCTCGACTGTCTCCTCGGCGGTCGCGACGCGCAACGGAGCCCTCGGCGAACCGAGGCCGGGTCGCACGCGCATCGTCCGCCCGTCGAGCGTGGCGACCACGGAGGCATCGCGCTCGACGGTGACCGATATGTCGATGAGCGGGTCTGCTCCGCTCGCGTACTCGCACGACCGCGCGAGCTGCCACCCGGTCTCGCGCGCCTGCCATTCGGCGCGGTCACTGGACAGCTCCTCCACCGCGCGCCGCGCGCCGTGGTCGCGAGCGGCGAGCTGGACGCGCCACGCCCGGCCGGTGCAAACGCTCACGACCTCCACGGCGCTCTCCTGCCAGGGAGCGCCCATCCTCGGATCTCCAGCATGCTCACGACCTCCACGAAGACGCACCGCACCCTTACCCGTGGTCGCCGAATGGTGGCTCGGCCCGTAGGCCGCCGTTGCGGTGGGTGCGCCGCGCTCGTGGAAGCGAGCAACTTTACCGACGACACGCGGAGCGTACGCGCCCGATCGACCGCCCGTCAACGCCAGCCCGGCGCCCGCCGGTCTCGCCGCTATCGCCTTGGATGGCTCCGAACACGTGTTCGCGCCGCCGTTCATGACCAATAACCACATCAAGTCTGATGTTTTATCAGCGCGCCCGATCCGGCGACGCACGTTCAGGTGCGTCCCCGAAGCCCCGACCAGATCGTGCGCGACATTGGCCGGCGGATCGCCGAGCTGCGCGCGGCGAGGGGCTGGACGCAGGCCGACTTCGCCGAGAAGCTGGGGACCGCAGTTCAGAACCTCGCCCGCATGGAGCAGGGGCGCCAGGACTTCCGCGTGCGGACGCTCGTGCGGGTCGCGCGCAAGCTGGGGTGCGACCCTCGCGACCTTTGGGACCCTCCGATGACGGCCCGGCCACGTCCGGGGAGGCCGACACGCGCTCGATGACGCGCGGCGCGGTCACGAAGATCGCGAGCGCTGTTCTGCAACCGGACGGTGGCGTTACGGAGGCACGCCCGCTTACGCAGATCGTCGCACCACGGGCCGCACCTTGCGGTGACCCCGAGCGCGCATCGCGTCCCGGGCCTGCCAGAGGTCATGGCTCGCCTGGAGGTTCATCCAGAACTCCGGCGTGGTGTCGAAGACCTCGGAGAGGAGCAAGGCGGTCTCGGCCGAGACGGCACGCTTGCCGTTGATCAGCGTGTTCACCCGCTGGATGGGCACGCCCATCTTCTCCGCGAGCGCCACCTGCGTGATGCCGAGAGGCTTCAAGAACTCCTCCAGCAACACTTCGCCAGGAGTCGTCGGTGCGCGGTTCTTCGGGATCATGTCGTGCCATCCTTCGTGCTGGTAGGCGTCGTGCGCGAAGGCCGCCGCTCAGGAGTGGTAGTCCGTCACCCGCACCTGTTCGGCTGCGCCCCCCTCGAAGCGAAATACGACGCGGAACTGATCGTTCACGCGGATGCTCCACGCACCAGCGAGCTTCCCCTTCAGCATCTC
>JAJXTK010000245.1 GCA_021783935.1 Myxococcales bacterium
GCGACTCGGCGAACTCGTGGGTCGGCACGCGCACGATCTGGAGCGAGCACACCTACCACGTGTCGAACATCTGCGACGATCGCGACTCCGCCTGCTCCACGGCCAACACCTACGGCGCGATCCCGAAGGTCGAGCAGAAGAACTGGACGGTCGGCTGGCTCAACGACTTCCGGCAGAACGTTCAAGACAAGGGGATCTTCGACGCGCCGAACGCGACGGTGGCGCTCGACGTGCTCTGCTCCTCGCCGACCGAGCTGTCGATCTCGCTGCGCAACACCGGCCTCGCGTCGCTGCCCGCGGGGGTCGACGTCGGCGTCTTCGTCTGGAGCGGCGCGACCAAGACGCAGTTCGGCAAGGTCACCTCGACGCAGGTGCTGCTGCCTGGCCAGACGCAGGTGATGACGATGACGGTCAACGCCTCCGTCGGCAACCAGAGCTCGACGTACTCGGCGAGCGTGCTCGTCGATCCGACCAACCCGACGTTCCACGAGTGCCGCACCGACGACGACGACTCCGGCCAGGTGCGCGCGAGCTGCACGCAGTGACCGAGCTGCCTTCGAGCTGGGACGTGCTCGTCGTGGGCGCCGGGAGCGCCGGCGCCGCGGCGGCGCGCAACCTCGCGCGGGCGGGGCGCTCGGTGCTCGCGGTCGACGCGCGGCCGCTCGACGGGGCGGGGGCGCAGTGGGTCAACGCGCTGCCGGCGTGGATGTTCGAGCGCGCGGACATCGCCCTGCCGCTCGAGCCCGAGCTGCGCGCCTCGGGCCCGCACTACGTCATGCTCGACGCCCACGGCGAGCGGCGCGGCGCGCTGCCGCGCTCGCCGCTGCTGTTCGTCGACATGCGTCGGCTGATCGACCGGCTGCAGCGCGAGGCGTGCGAGGCGGGGGCGACGCTGGTCGGCGGCGCGAGCGTCCGCGCGGTGCGCTTGGTCGAAGGGCGCCCCTCGTCGGCGCGGCTGTCGATCGTCGACGCGTCGGGCGCGGAGCGATCGCAGGAGGTCGCGGCGCGCCTGTTCGTCGACGCCTCGGGCATGGCGGGCGTGCTGCGCACTCGCGTGCCGTCGCTCGCGCGCGAGGCGCCGTCGCCGAAGGGGGCCGACGTCTGCGCGGCCGCCCAGGAGGTGCGGCGCATCGTCGACGTCGAGGGCGCGCGCGCGTTCCTGACTCGGGTCGGGGCGCGCTCGCGCGACGCGATCGGCTACCTCGGGCTCCAGGGGGGCTTCTCGACGCTCCTGCTGCAGCTCGATCTCGAGGCGAAGGAGGTCGAGATCCTCACCGGCGCGACGGCGCTGCCCGAGTACCCGTCGGGGCAGAAGATGCTGCGCGACTTCGTCGCCCGCGAGCGCTGGATCGGCGAGCGCGTGTTCGGCGGCAGCGGCGCGATCCCGATCCGGCGCCCCTACGAGCGCCTCGCGGTGCCCGGGCTCGCGCTGATCGGCGACGCCGCGTGCCAGGTCTTCCCGGCGCACGGCAGCGGCATCGGCGCGGGGCTGATCGCGGCCCGCATGCTCGCCGACGCGGTGTCCGGCTTCGACGATCCCGGCGCCGGCGCCCCGCTCGCGCGCTACGAGGCCGCCTTCCACCGCGAGACCGGCGCGCTGCTCGCGGCCTACGACGTCTTTCGACGCCTCGCGCAGTCGCTGCCTCCGAACGACGTGCGCGCGCTGCTCGCCTCGGGGCTGCTCGACGAGGTCTCGACCGCCGCCGCGCTCGATCAGCGGCTGCCGATCCCCGATCGCGCCCGCGCGGCCAAGCTCGCGCTCGCGGCCGCGCGCTCGCCGCGCGTGGCGGCGCGCCTGGGGCCGGCGCTCGCGAAGATGCTCGCGGTGTGGGCGACGTGGCGGCTGCACCCTGGGGCGGGCGAACGCGCGTCGGCGGCGTGGCGGGCGCTGGCGCGCCGGGTCGCGGCCGACTGAGCATTCGAGGCGCGCTTCGCAGGCCGTCGAGAAACGGCCTGCGGAGACCGTGAGCGTCAGCAGGCTGTGGTCGATCGCGCGGAAAATCGCGGCGTGACCCGGGAGAGGATCGGCCGGTCTCGGAGAAGCTCCACGGCCTGTCAGGGCGCGGCCGATCGCGCGTCAGGTTCCCTTGCAGGGGCCGCCGCAGAAGTTCTTGACGTCGCCGTTCTTCAGGAACTCCTGCTCCTCCTGTTGAATCGCCGGCAGCACGCGGACCTTGTCGTGCGGGTCGTCGCCGGCGGTCATCGGCTCGTCGCCGAGCGGCACCGGCGGCAGGCCGAAGTCGACCTCGACGATGCCGTTGCCGGTGAAGGGCCCGTCGGCGTCGGGGATCTGGAAGATCTCGCGGTTGACCGGCTTGAGCTGCTTGGCGCCGATCGCGCGCGCGATGAAGTGCGCGCCGAGCGTCGTCACCTGATGATCGCCGATCGCGCAGTCGATCACGACGTTGTGCGAGGGCGTGCCCGGCAGCATGTTCGTGGTCATGTACGGCACGTAGCCGTCGGGCTCGGTGCGATCCCAGAGCATCTGCACGAGCCCGAGCGCGAGGTTCATGTCGAGCGAGTCGACGTACTGCATGCCCATCACCAGGAAGAACGGCGCGAAATCCTGGCTGCGATAGAGCAAGAGCGAGTAGGGCGCCCCCGGCTCGCCGAGCACGCCGCGGGTCACGTCGGTCGAGATGGTCATGTAGGTCGTGCCGAAGATGCCCCCCTGGCTGTCGCCTCGGTAGAAGCTCCTCTTCTCGATCGAGCTCGTCGTGTCGATCGGCGAGTGGCCGTCGGCGGTGACCTCGGTGACCTTCGGATCCTGCGCGAACTTGCCGTGCGCCATGCGCATCGCGAGCAGCTCGTTCACCAGCCCCATGTGCTGGCGATCGACCATGCTCTTCCAGGTGCCGATGTCGCCGGTGAGCGTGGTCAGCACGCCGGAGCCGTACTGGCCGTCGTAGTCCTCGGAGGCCATCCCCTGCAGATCGGTCACCACCGTGACCATCCCATCCAAGTCGGCGTCCGAGGCGAGGTAGCCGTCGCGCCCCTCCTCCTTGTTTCCGAGCAGGCCGTGGCCGTTCTGCAGCACCGGCCCGGGCGCCGCGCCGGCGGCGACGAGGCTGTTCGGGATCTGCACCTCGAAGGAGATCGAGTAGGTGCCGTTCTGCGCGGGCTTGCCGTCCGAGCCGCGGTGCATCTTCGGCAAGACCGGGTGGCCCTGCGTGCCGAGGCCGCAATTGTCGAGGAAGCAGGGCACGGTCATGTGCCCGTCGATGCGGCGCCGGATGTGCTTGTTGGGGTTGTCGGTGACGGTGTCGATCGTGTAGGCGGGGCCGTCGGCGCCGACCGCGGCGAGCGCCTGATCGCGGTAGGAGATCATGTCGCCGGTGTTGCAGGCCTTGCTCGCGGTGGTGAAGTCCCACGCGATCTGCAGGTCGCTCTTGTCGATCCCCGCGGCCGACAGCTGCGTGAAGATGTCCTGGTAGAGCGCCCGGCGCGCCTCGATCGAGGCCTCGGTCGACGGCGTGGCGTCGCGCAGGTTCTTGAACTCCGGCGACGGATCGAGCGCCGTCCCCTTGTCGTCGACCACGTGCCGAATGGCGACGATGTAGCGCGTCGCGTCCTTGAGCCGCACGACGGGGCGGATCATGAACGCCGAGTTCCAGTAGTCCAGCCCCTTGGTCGGGCCGTTGACGTCGAGCTCCGCGATGTGCGGGACGAGCTGGCCGGTGCTCGTATCGAGCAGGATCGTCGGCGAGCTGGTGGTGATCGAGTCGGCGAGGTGGTTCTCGTCGGGCAGCCCCGTGCTCGCCGCGTAGGGGAGATCCGTGTCGATGTTCATGCCGGGCGAGAAGCCGTCGAGGTAGCTCCACGCCGACGGATCGGTCGGCTGGTGCGCGTGCGTCGGCAGCACGCCCGGCGCGAAGCTCACGCGCTTGCCGGTGGGCGTCGTCGGGTCGTCCTTCAGCTGCGTGTTCGACGGGAACGGGAAGCCGCAGTGGTAGGGCACCAGCGGATCGCAGTCGGCGCTCCAGCTCGGCGGCGTGACCGGGGGGTAGTTCCTGCTCGGCTGCCCCGCGGCGGGCGGCGAGCTCTTCGAGGAGCAGGCTGGCGCGCCGAGCACGGCGGTCAGCGCGACGAGCGCAGCGAGCGGAAAGAGGCGGGTTCGGCGCACCATGCCGCGAGCCTAACCGCAAGCGAGGGCCCCTGTGTACGGGCACCCTCGGCGCGTTCCGCGCCCGGTGGAATCGCGGCCGCGCGCGCCCTTCTCAGGGCGTCTCGCAGCTCTGGGTGAAATCGCAGGCGCCGCCGCCGGCCGTGATGTTGATGACGTAGGGGTTGCAGCTCGGCTTCGCGAAGCCGGAGACGCGGTGCACGCGCAGGTAGTACGACGCCGAGAAATCCGCGCAGTGGTTCTGGCCGGTCACCAAGCCGCACGGCGCCTCGCCGCGGGTGTTGCCCGAGCCGTTCACGCACCAGTCGTACGTCGTGAGGTTCGAATGGTTCGCGGGCGGCGCGTCGAGGCAGGGCCCTGCGTGCACGACGTCGAAGACGAACTCGCCGGACGCGTTGGACGTCGCGTCGAAGGCGATCGAGACGTGCACGTTGCTCGCAGCGTTCGCCGTCGAGTCCGTCGTCTTGAAGGCGTAGATGTCGACGTCGGCGTCGCTCGAGAGGGTCCCCTTGGCGACCAACGGCGCCGTCGCGTTGCTGGCGATCGCGCCGAGGTTGGTCGGCGGCTGCGAGCAGAGATCGTTCGGCTCGCCCGGATCGACGGGGCAGATGCACCCGGTCTTCGGATCGACCGGCACGGGATAGTCGGTGAAGCCTGCGTCGCAGGGACCGAGCTGACAGGAGGGCGGCGTCGTCGCGCTGCTGCACGCCCACGACGCGTTCGGGGGGGGCGGGCCGACGGTGGAACAGAGCTGGTTTCCCGTGCCGTTATCGATCACGCCGTCGCAGTCGTCGTCGATGCCGTTGCAGACCTCCGCGGTGGGCGTGCGGGCGGTGCACCCTTGCCACGCGCCCGCGGCGCCGGCGCAGGTCTCGGTGCCCGTGCAGACCCCGATCGCGTTCGAGATCTGGCAGGCGCGCGTGACGCCGTCGCGCGCGGCGTCGCACGCGCACGACCCGCCGGCGCTCGGCACGCAGATGCGCGGGACGCCGCTCGCGTCCACGGAGCCCGCGTCGATCCCTGCCTCGGCGGAGCCCGCGTCGACCCCCGCGTCGCCGCTCTCGCTGGCGGGGTAGCCCGTCGCGTCCACGCAGTCGAAGCCGCTCGGGCAGTCGCCGAGCGCGGTGCAGTCGCGCGCGCAGAACTTGTCGCCGAGCGGTGTCGTCACGCACTGGTCGGTGGGCATCGCGCAGTCGATCGAGCCGGCGCAGCGCGCGCACTGGTTGCCGAGGTCTGGCGCGCAGAGCTGCTTGCCCGCGACGGTCGTGCAGTAGGAGCCGCTCGGGCAGCCGGTGCCGCAGTCGACGGTGCAGTAGGTCGCGCCCGGCGTGATCTCCTGGCAGCTGCCCCCTTGCGCGCACGTGTCGGTCGCGGTGCACGGCTTGCCTATCGGCACCTCGGCCGGCCCGGTCTCGAAGAGCGGGACATCGGCGCCCGTGTCCTGTGGTCCGCCGCTGTCGCCGCCGCCGGTCTCGGGAAGACCGCCGCCGGTGTCGCCCCCGACGCTCGCGTCTCCGCCGGTGGTGTTCGTCTCGCCCGAGGCGCAGGCAGGCACCCAGGCGGCCATCGACGCGGCCGCACCGAGCAACGCGAGCGACCATCCGTACACGCGAGCGCGGCCGTTGCTCATCGCCGAAGCCTCCGTCGGGGCGTCGCGCGGAGCGCGCGAACTCCGATCGATCCTCCGACAAAAGATACGTTGCTGCTTCCCCGGCGGTCAAACTGCAGGCGGAAGACGGCGCGCGCGTAGGGGGCGATGTGCGCAACGCGGGCGACGTCCGCTGGCGCTTCGCGAGGCGCGCCCGGACCGCCGCGCGCGAGCGGTCTTGGCCACCCGACGCGTGACGCGCGAGGGGGAGCGGGCTTTGCTCGGCGGCGTGAGCTCCCTCGCACCTCTTGCGCACGACGATGCGCGGCCCGAAGGCTCGCCCGTCGCCACCGTCGTCTTCCTTCACGGATTTCCGCTCGATCGAAGGCTCTGGCGTCGGCAGCTGGCGAGCCTGCCGCGCGCGGGCGTCCGCGTCGTCGCGCTCGATCTCCCCGGCTTCGGCGGGGCTCGCACGCGCGCGCGCCCCCCGTCGATCGAGGCGATGGCCTCCGAGGTCGCCGCGACGATCGACACGCTGGGCCTGTCGCGCCCGATCGTGTGCGGCCTCTCGATGGGCGGCTACGTCGCGCTCGCGCTCGCGCGCGGTTGGTCCGACCGAATCGGCGGGCTGGTGCTCGCCGACACGCGCGCGTCGGCCGACTCGGAGGCGGCCCGGGCTGGGCGCGAGGCCAACATCGAGCGCGCCCGGAGCCAAGGCGCCTCGGCGGTGTTCGCGTCGATGATTCCGAACGTGTTCGCCTCGGACGCGCGGCGCGAGGTCGTCGACGAGCTCGCGCAGATCGCCGCCTCGCAGTCGGTCGAGGGGGTCGTCGCCGCGCTCGAGGCGATGCGCGACCGCCCCGATCTCACCGGCTCGCTCCCCGCGCTCCGCCTGCCCACCACGGTCGTCGTCGGCGCGCGCGACGTGCTCACCCCACCGAGCGAGGCCGAGTCGATGGCGCGCGCGATCCCGGGGGCGCGCGCGGTGATCGTGCCCGAGGCCGCGCACTTCCCGAACGTCGACAACCCCGGCGCCTTCGACGCCGCGCTGCTCGACGCCGCGCGGCGGTAGTCCGCGCGGCGGCTACTCGCGCGGCGGGTGGCGAAGCTCGCGGTGGAAGGCGCGCGCCTCGAAGGCCTCGAGCGTCGCGCCGACCACCTCGTAGAGCTTGCGGTTCGCGTCGTGCCGGAAGGTCGCGACTCGGTCGGCGAAGCGCGGCAGCCGCTCGATGAAGGTCGCGATCGCCTCGCGCCTCATCTCTTCGGCGAAGTCGCCGTAGCCGAGGTGGCGAAGGTAGTAGGCGTTGAGCAGCTGCTCGTACTGATTGCCGACCGGCACGCTGAAGACCGGCTTGTGCAGGCTCACGCTCTCGTTGAGGAGCGACAGCCCGCCGTTCGAGAGCACGCCGCGCGCGGCGGCGAGGTCGGCGACGAAGCCGTCCTCGGAGAAGGGCTTGAGCGTGCAGTTGCCCGCCTGCTCGTCGCGCCCGAGCCCGTAGACCAGGAAGCGGTGCTCCTTCAGCGACTGCAGCGTCGGGATGAGCGTCGTGTCGCTCTTGCTCGTCTGGTAGACGAGGAAGTGCTGCGCCTCGGCCACCGGCGTCGGCCTCGCGTCGAGGATCGCCTTGCGCAAGATCGGCGGCACGAGCACCGTCTTGTCGCGGTACTTGTCGCGGATCTCGGGGTAGAAGAAGCCGGTGATCACGTAGCGATCGCAGCCGGGGAGCTTGGCCTTCACGAAGGCCTTGGTCGCGTTGAACGAGCCGCGATCGAGCTCCTTCGCCTCCTCGGGGATCTCGCATCGCTGGAGCACCTGCTGGTTGTCGATCGAGAGGATCGGCAGCCGGTGGACCTTCGCGAACAAGTAGGCGAACGAGTCGAAGTCGCTGATCACGGCCTGCGGCCGGAAGCGCACGACCTCGTCGTAGTAGGCGCCGACGTTCTCGGCGATGAGCCCCGGCGCCTTGAGGACGTTCTCGACGACCGACGCGCCCTCGTCGAAGACGTTGTCGACGTACTTCATCGTGAGGCCGACGATCTCGATGACGTCGATCGCCCCGTGCCCTTGCTCCGCCTCGGCGGTGCGCGGGAAGGCCGCCGAGTAGGTCTTGTCGAGGAACTGAAAGGCGCGGTTCGACACCACGACCACGAGGTGGTGTCCCTGCGACAAGAGCCAGTCGATCGTCACCCTCGACCGCGTGGCGTGCCCCATCCCCTCGCCCACGACGCCGTAGAGCAACCGCATGCGGCGAACGTATCGCAACGCGCGCGCCGCCCATCGATCGCGTAGCTGCCCGACGAACGGTGGGGATATTGACCGGCACTTGACGTCAGCGGAGGCGCCTCCCTGACGTCGGCGAACGCGCGTATCCTCGCGCGCGCGCCGAGGTCGGCGTCGCTCGGCGGACCGCGTGGTCCGCCCGTCTCGGGAGGAACCATGCGCATCCGTGCTTCGCTCGCTCTGGTCACCGGCGCCGTGGCGCTCGGCTCGTTCATCGCCTGCTGCGGCGCCGAGAAGCCCGCCGAAGCCCCCAAGCCCGTCACCTCGGCGAGCGCCTCGGTCGCGCCGATCGACTCGGGCTCCGCCGCGGCGCCGCCTGCGAGCGCCAGCGCGTCGGCCGCGCCGACCCCGCCGCTGCCCCCTGCGAGGAAGGCCGTGAAGGACATCCTCATGCCCGACGGCGGCTCGGTCTGGATGTTCTCGCTGGCCGACTCGCCCGACGCGAAGAAGCTCGCCTATGACAACTGCGGCAAGAAGGGGGGCAAGGACACCAAGAAGGTCGAGGCGTGCCTCAAGGACGTCGACAGGGAAGCGGCCGACGAGGGGATCCGCTTCGAGAAGGACGCCAAGGGCAACTGGTGGTTCGTGTCGTTCGCCAAGGACGCCAAGGGCAAGGAGATCCTCATCCACAAGGGGCAGTTCGACGTGGTGGGCACGACCGACACGAGCCTCACGTTCGCGCCCAAGGGGAAGGATCTCGGCACCAA
>JAJXTK010000246.1:0-3502 GCA_021783935.1 Myxococcales bacterium
GGCCGCCAACTGGGCCGTCGACTTGTCGCCGAGGGCCTTGATGCCGCCGAGCACCTGATCGTTGACCTGCCGCTGGATCGCCGCGACGCCCGCGTACGAGGCCGGCAGCGCCTGCCCGTTCGCGTCGGTCGTCGTCAGCGCCGCGAGCTGCGCCTGCGAGATGTCGTTGCCGGGGACGTTGATGGTGACGCCGACGCGGACGATCTTCGTCTGGCCGGGCGCGACGCCGAACTCGCTCGGGTTCTTCGCGTGCGGCGCGCAGAAGTCGGGGCCCATCTCCGCCTTGAGCTTGAGCGCCACGCTGAAGGTCTGCTGGTCCGAGCCGGTCGCGAGCTTGGTGCAAACGTTCTGCTGGAGGTCGAACACCTGGCCGGCCGGGCACGAGATCGCCTCGCACTTGCCGTTCGCGTAGCGCGTGCCGAGCCCGCAGACCGCGTCGTTCGGGACGCACGCGCCATCGGTGCCGTTGAGGGTGTAGGTGAAGCCGGCGGGGCAGCCGATCGTCTGGCCGGCCTTGAGGTCCTTGCCCTCGGACTTGGCGACCAGCGCGTCGCTCTGCGCGCGGCTCTCGCAGCTGCCGTTGGCGGCGTTCATGATCTGGCCGGCGGGGCAGCGGATCGCGACGCACGCGCCGTTCTGGTACTGGCTGCCGGCGCCGCACTGCTTGTTGGCGTCGGCGAGCGCGATGCACGCGCCGTTGAGGGTGACGAAGTTCTCCTTGCAGGCGCACCCCTGGATCGCGTCGTTGAACGAGGCGTTCTTGGGGCAGGTGGCGACGAGGCACTCGTCGGACGTCGGCTGACCGTCGGGCCCGATGGTCTGCAAGCGCACCCAACACCTGCCGGACGGGCATCCGAGCGTGCCGAATCCGACGGCGAGCATGCCGAGCGCCGCGAGCGTGCGCAGCGCGTTCGAGCGGGTGGTGTTCACGGCCAGGGACATGCGACGCCTTCCTCCCGAGTTGCGACCAAGCGTTGGCTGACGTGGTGGACGGGCGCGGGCCGCCACCCATTCAACTCGCTTACTACCGTCCTCGCGCCGCCGCGATGGCGCGCCTTGGTGCCGCGCGCGTGGACCTCCCCGGCGCGCGTGCTACTCCTCGGGCCCCATGTCCCCGGCGCGGCGCGCGGCTCTCTGGTGGGCGACGCTCGTCGCTCTGCCGACGCTCGTCGCGCTCGCGGACGCGGCGCCGGCGCTCGCCGCGAAGAAGGCTCCGCGCCCTGCGGCGAGCAGCGCGTCGGCGCGGCCGAGCGCGTCGGCGCCGAAGATCGCGCACTCGGCGGTGCTCGCGCAGCTCAAGAGGGGGCTCGATCTCGAGGAGCAAGGCAACAGGGACCTCGAGACGGCGCGCGACGACTCGGCGAAGGCCAACGTCTCGCTGCGCGCCGCCCACGCGCAGATCGCCAAGGGGCGCAGGCTCGTGAGCGAGGGCGAGGGCCAGCAGAAGCTCGGCCGCGAGCTCAAGCGCCGCGGTCGCCTCGCCGACGGGGAGGCGAAGATCGGGGCTGGCGTCAAGACGATCGACGACGGCGCGCGCGAGATCGCGGCCGGCGTCGCGTCGATCAAGGCGGTGCAGGCGACGCTGAACGCTATTCATGCCCGCATCGTCAAGGCGCGAGAGATGATCGAAGAGGGCAGGCGGCTGTCCAAGCAGGCGCAGACGCAGCTGTGACGCGGCCGCTCACGCCTTGAAGGCGCGCGCGCAGCCGACGTGGACCGAGAGCTCGAAGCCCCCCTCGGCCCAGTAGCGATCGACCGCCTCTCGCACGTACGCGAAGGCGGCCGACAGGCGATCGGCGTCGAGGTTGAGGTTCGACTGCCACTCGGGGATGAGCAGCAGGCGCGTGGTCGGATCCTCGAAGAGGTCGCGGCCCCCCTGGAAGGGGACGCCGACGGTGCGGAAGTCGACGTCGACGTCGACGAAGCCGAGCGCCTCGAGCTCCTCGCCGAGCGACTCGGGCGACGGGCGGAGCGCGGTGGCGGCCTCGACCGCGTCGGCGACCACCATCGCGTCGTACTTCACCGCGTACTCGCGCAGCAGATCGGCGATCTCGACGAACGACCCGCGCAGCGGCAGGGCGAAGACGAACTCGCCCCCTGGGAGCAAGACGCGCTGCGCCTCCATCGCGAAGTGCAGCCGTGCGGAGGCGCGCCCCATCGGGTGGAGCGCGAGCGCGTGCGTGAACGCCCCCTCGGGGAGCGGCGACGGGAACTTGTCGAACGGGCGGTAGTCGGCCGAGAGCTCGGCGATCGCCGCGGCCTTGGCGCGCGCGAGCTCGAGCGCGGCGAGCGACGGATCGGTGCCGACCAGGCGCATCGGGCCGAGCGTCTCGACCAGCAGCCGATCGGGGAAGCCGGTGCGGCAGCCGAGGTGCGCGACGATCGCGTCGCCGCGGCGCTCGGGCGCGATGAGCATCTCGCAGGCGAGATCGCCGAACCAACGCAGGTAGCGCGGCACGACGAACGTCTCGAAGACCGCGGCGTCCGGGGGCGCGAGCGGCGTGACGACGGACGACTCGCTCGGCCGCCCCTCCGGCTGCAGGGCGCGGTTGTTCTGCGTGATCTCGCGCGAGCTGCGGTTCACCGCCGGCGCCCTCCCTTGCCGCCGCCGCCCCCTTGCCCCGGCGGCGGTCCGCGGTGCTCGCCCTTCGGACGCGGGCGCTCGTCGTGCGGCGGAGGCGGCGCGGGGAGCGACTCTTCGATCATGGCGATCGCCTCCTGCGCGAGCGCGCCGATCGACGACTGCCCTTCGGCCCCCTCCTCCTCCAGCTGCACGGTGCGCGGATCGCGCGCGAGCTTGCGAAGCTCGCCGAGCGCCGCCGGATCGCCGAGCATCGCGAGCGCCTCGATCGCGGCCGCGACGACCTCGGGCTCCGGGTGCGCGAGGTAGCCGCGCAGCACGCGCGGGCCCCCCGGCTCGCCGACCTCGGCGATGACGAACGGGAGCTCGCGCAACGCGGGGCTCTTGGCGTCGAGTCGCGAGAGAGCGCGCTCGATCGCCTCGGCGACCTCGCGAAAGCGATCGAAGGCGAGATCCTGGAGCGCCGCCCCTGCCGACACGCGCACCTCGACCTCCTCGGAGCCGAGCAGATCGACCAGCAAGTCGCACACGTCGGGCCCCTCGAGCTCGCCGAGCACCTCTGCGAGCGGGACGAGCGCGGCGGCGGCCTCGGGCCCCTCGCCATGGCCGAGCCCCTCGAGGACCGCCTCGCGGAGCGCCTCCAAGGTCGGCGTGCGCGCCGCCGTCGCGTCGTCGAGGAGCTCGTCTTGGAGGCGTCGCACCTCCTCCTCGGCGCGCTGGAGGCGTTCGATCTTCGCGGCGAGGGACTCTCGGTTCGGGGCGTCGGGCACGGCTGGCTGCTAGGTGAGCGCGCGCCGGGGAGCAACGGCGCGCGGCGGAGCGCCCCGATCAGTGCGAGCGCGCGAGCGTGACGATCGCCGCCACGACGAGCAGCGCGACGGCCGCGATCGCGATCGCGCGCATCCACGCCTCCGAGCGCGC
>JAJXTK010000246.1:3512-8699 GCA_021783935.1 Myxococcales bacterium
CGAGCGCGCATGCGGCTCGGGCTCGGGCGGCTCGGGCAAGCCGAGCTCGTGTCTCTCCTGCTCGATCAGCTGACGTCGCAGCGCGCGGATGTCGGACGGGCGCGCCACGATGCTCTGCTCGTCCTCGACGTCGCCGACCGCGGCCGCGTCGGGCGCGACTTGCGCCACCGGAATCGGCGCAGGCGGCGGCGGCCGGGCCGCGGCGCGCGGGCGCGTCTTGTCGTCGTCTTCGACGGCGGCCCGCTTCTCGACGCGCGTCTTGGCGGCGTTCGGCCGCTTGGTCGGCGCCTCGGCGCGGTCGCGCATGAGGCTGCTCTTGCGGATCGCCTCGAGCTCCTCGTTGGAGCTCACGAGCGTCTGATCCCCCTCGATGGGCGGCAGGCTCGGCGGCGCCTCGGGCTTGAAGACGCTCCCACCGAGATCGACGCCGGGCATCGCGAGCGCGAGGCGCTGCGCGAAGGTGAAGGCGTCGGGCACGCGCTTGTCGAGATCCGGCTGCATGCAGCCCTCGACCAGCGCGACGACCTCGGCGGGCACCCAGGGCGCGATCAGCGCGAGCCTCGGCGGGGTGCCGAGCATGAGCTGCTTGTAGGCGTCGGCGAGCGACCTCGCGATCGGGTAGGCGGCGCGGCCGGCGAGCAGCTCGTAGAAGACGCAGCCGAGCGACCAGAGGTCGGTGCGCCCGTCGAGCGGGGCGCCGCGCGCCTGCTCCGGCGACATGTACTGGAGCGTGCCGACGACCGTGCCGACACGCGTGAGGGCCGTCTCGGCGGCGCCGTCGGGCTGCTCGATGGACTTCGAAATGCCGAAATCGACGAGCTTCGCGACCGTGGTGCCGTCGGCGACCTCGTGCAGGAACACGTTCGCGGGCTTGAGATCGCGGTGGATGACGCGCGCGGCGTGCACCGCGTCGAGCCCGAGCGCGATGTGGTAGGCGATGGCGCACGCCACCTCGACGGGCAGATCGCGCTCTCGGCGCAGCCGCCGCGCGAGGTCCTCGCCGCGCAAGAGCTCCATGACGAGGTAGAGCCCGTGCTGCGAGTCGGCGTCGACGTCGTAGATGCGCACGATGTGGTCGTTCGCGATGCTGCTCGCGACCTTGGCCTCGCGCCGGAAGCGCCCCGCGACCTCGGGGTTCTGCGCCAGCTCGGGCGCGATGACCTTGATGGCCACGCGGCGCGCGAGCCGCAGGTTCTCCCCCTCGTAGACGGAGCCCATGCCGCCCTCGCCGAGGCGACGCACGATGCGGTACTTGCCGTCGAGGACCTGCCCGAGCAGGCCCGTCGAGATCTTGTCGGAGTGCACCGAACCCGAAGCTCCGCCGCCGTGCGTGATGGCACGCGGTCGGTCGAGCCTATCAAAGAGGCGATCGCTGCGCGATCTACTCACATCCTGACGCCGTTCTCCTGGCCGGTGACCGCGGGCGGCGCGCTCGCGGCCGCGCTGGCGCTCGTGGCGGCGGCGGCGCCATCGTTCGCATCGAGCACCACGACCTTGTTGTCGCGCACGCACGCCACGCGCTTGCCGTCGTTCGCCACGGTGCACTCGCGCAGCTGCAAGTACAGCCCCTCGAGCTCCTTCGCGCGCACCAGCGACGCCGTGGTCGTGTTGGTCGACTCGTCGCGCCGCAGCACGCCGAAGCGCGTCGGAACGACGACGTAGCTGCCGGCCGGCGAGCGCGGCGAGCCCGCGACCCACGCGCCGTCGACCTTGAGCGCGGGGGCTGGCAGCAGCCCGAAGGCGCGCCCGCCGCCGGCGCCGACGACGTCGGCGGGCACCAGCACCGGCTGCCCCGCGACGATCGCGAAGAGCCCCTGCGCGCCCCACGCGATCGGCGTCAGCGGGAAGAGCGGCGAGCGCCCCTCGGCGCAGCGGCTCGCTTCGAACGTCGGCAGGATCGGCAGCGGCAGCAGCTGGCTGCCGGTCGGCACGTCGTGCCCCGACACGCGCGCCGCGAGGTACGGCGCCTCGCACGCGTCGACCACGGCGCCGAGGCGCGCGTCCTTGCCCGGCAGCGCGACCTCCCACGACCAGCTCGGGACGTCGGAGTCCTGCTCCTCGAGCGCGGGGAAGCCGAACTGCGAGACGCCGATCGCGGTGCGGACCAGCAGGTTGCCCGACTTGTCGAACGCGAGGGCGCCCCAGGCGGGCGCCCCCTTCGACGGCGTGCTCGGCACCGCGCGAAGCTCGCGGACGTTGGTCCAGACGGTCGCGAAGGTCGACATGATCGCGCGGTCGACCTCCGCGCGCGTCCGGCCAGTGCGCGTGACCGGCCCCTGGCCGACGCGCTCGCGCGCCGCGATGGCCGAGAGCGCGTCGCCGAGCGCGAGGTCGGCCTTGACCTCGGCCGCGCCGGCGTCCTCGAGGCCGCGCGAGTGGTTGCACGCGACGCCGCGCTCGCCGCCGATTTCGATCCACGCGCCGCCCCCTTCCGCGCAGACGGCGGCGTGCAGCAGGCGAAGCCGCCGCACGAGCGAGGCGACGCCGCCAGCGGTGGACTTGCGCGCGGCGAGCTGCCCCGCGTGCTGCGCGATCTGCTGGAAGCTCACTTCGGGCTCGGTGCGATCGCGCGAGAGCCCGGCCGGTCGATCCCAGTAGCGAAGGCGCGCGACGACGCGCTCGCCCGTGTCGAAGGGCACCGCGCCCCCTTCGAGCGCGAGCGAGATCGTCGGGTCGTCGACGCCGTCGCCGTCGCGGTCGATCGCCTCGGTGTCGATCGCGATCGACCACCCCGGCGGCGGTTCGCTGATCTTGGCGGTGAAGCGGACCGACGGCGAGAGCCCCGCGAAGGCCGCGAGCACGTAGCGTCGAGGCGCGGGCGCGGCCTCGCCGCAGCTCGGCCGTACATCGAGCGCGACCGTGCGCGGACCGACGAGCGTCATGTCGACCCGCGCCACGCACGGCGCAGGGAGGGTGAGCCCCTCCGATCCTGCGCCGCCGCCCACGACCAGGCCGGGGGCGAGCTCCTTTCCGTCCCCCTTGCCGCGGTAGAAGATGAGCTGGCCACCGCCGCCGCCGGGCGGCTGCACGTAGGCGGCGACGTCGTTGTGGCCGTCGCCGTCGAGGTCGTGCGCGACCGCTGCGAGGATCGCCTGCCCCGCAGGCGCGTCGAACGACAGCCCCTCGAGCGACCACTTCGTCGTGCCGGCGGGGGCGAGGGACGCGTGGACGAGCTGGAATCCGGGTCGCTTGGCGGCGTCGACCGCGGCCTCGATCTCGACGACGGCGCCGTCGGAGGCGTCGGTGGCGCTCGCGTCCTCGAGAAACGGGACGTAAGGAGTGCCTCGCTTGCATGTGCCGGAGCAAGCGCCGGCGCCGATCACGGCGGCCGCGACGCCGGCGAGGCTCGCGAGGGCGCGTGCGGCGGACCATGGGGCCGCGGTCGCAGGGGCGCGCACCGGCGCCGCACGGCGGTCGGCGGCATCGGCCGCTAGGCGGGATCGATGGGGGAGCGCGCGGGGAAGCGTCGTTCGCTCCCCGTCGTCCGGCGCGCGAAGCGGACCCGTTCCGGGACCAGGCGAGTGCACGAACCCTCGCTAGCGCGACCTTGGTGCCGCGCCCACCCCTTTGAGCGGCCCCACGACGGGAGGCAGTGCGCTAACCTCTGTGCGCGGATGTCAGCCCAGCGGGGCCGCGCCGAACAACGCGGCGAGCTACTCGGAAAGGCGCTCGCGCGCGCGCTCACCGGTGCCTTGCTCGGCGATCGCTGGGTCATCGAGGGGCTCATCGGCGTCGGCGGCATGGGGGTCGTGCTCGGCGCGACGGACGGGCCGGACGGCGCGCCGGTCGTCGCGAAGGTCATCGCGCCCCAGCTCGCTCCGGCGCAGTGGACGGCGTTCGTGAAGTCCTCGCGGCGCGAGGCGCTCGCGCTCCGCCGGCTCTCCGATCGCAGGCCGCCGAGCCCGTACATCGTTCGGTTCTTCGACGAGGGGGAGGTCGAGGTGCGCGTCCAATCGCGCGAAGGGGGCGGCGCCGACGACGTGCTCCCCGTGCGCTACCTGATCCTCGAGTACGTCGACGGCGGCCCGCACGGCACGACGCTCCACGATCGCATCCACGCCTCGCTCCGCGAGACCGGCCACGGCTTCGCCCCCGCGCGGGCGCGCCGCATCCTGCGCCACATCGCGCGAGCGCTCACCGACATCCACGCCGAGCGGCTGATCCACCGCGACCTCAAGCCGACCAACGTGCTCGTCGCCGGGCCGCCGGGCGAAGAGGTCGCGAAGGTCACCGACTTCGGCATCGTGCGAGTGCAGGACGACGCGTCCACCTCGGGCGTCGTCGCCGTCTCCGTCGGCTACTCGGCGCCGGAGCAGTACGTGCCCGGCAACACGAGCGTCGGGCCGCAGTCGGACATCTTCTCGTTCGGCGCGCTCGCCTACGAGGTGCTCACGGGCTGCGCGCTCTTTCCGCAAGATGCGCAGGCCGCGCTCACGGCGGCGCGCCGGCCCCAGCGTCACTCGCTGCTCGACGCGCCGACCGTGCACTCCGCCTATGCGCACGCGCTGGATCACGTGCACGAGATCGACGGGCTCATCGCGCGCGCGACCTGGCCGAAGCTCGACGGGCGCCCGCACGACGTGCGCGAGCTTTGGCGCGCCCTCGACGCGCAGCTCGCCGCGGTCGAGTCGGCCGTGCCGCCGATCAGCGAGGTCCTCGGCGAGCCGCCCCGCCCGCCGCAGGAGGTCGCGGCCGCGTCGAGCGGCGACCAGGCGCGCGTCGACCTGGAGGCGAAATCGAGCGCGTCCAGCGCGAAGCTCGCCCCGGTGCGCGTGCCGATCGAGACGGTCAGCGCGGAGGCGCCGTGGCAGTGGCGCATCCGCGGTCGCAACGACGGTGCCGATGCGGTGCGCGACGTGGCCCTCGGTGAAGACGGCAAGGCGCTCGCCGTCGGCGCGAGCGGCGTGCGCTTCTGGGACGGAGGCGCGTGGCTCGAGATCCCGCTGCCGAGCGGCCTTCCGCGCGACGCCTTCACCTGCGTCGCGCGGCTCGATCCCGACCGCTACGCGCTCGGCGGACGCGATGGGCTGCTCGCGTTCCTGTCGCGCGGCTCGTGGCAGGTGCTGCGCGGCAGCGACGCCTCGGTCTCGTATACGGCGCTCTGGGGCAACGAGCAGGGGGAGCTGGTCGCGGCCGCCGAGCGCGCGAACCGGAGCGCGGTCATGTGGTGCGCCCGTACGGGGGAGT
>JAJXTK010000247.1 GCA_021783935.1 Myxococcales bacterium
AAGGGAGCGTCGCGCCGACGGGGGCGTCGGACGGGGCGGCGGGGGTCACCGGGGGGACCGCCGCGTGCGTGATGACGTCGCGAAGCGCGTTCGGCGAGATGCGGATCGCGGTCGCCTTCGGGGACGGGACGTCGTTGGTGGCCTTGGTCTGCGAGAGCGGGATCGGCTCCGGGGCCGGCTGCGCCTCGACGGAGACCTTGCGCTCGGTGCTCGGCGCGGCCGGCTTCGCCGCGAGCACCGGCTCGCTCGCCTGCTCCAGCGCGGCCAGCGCGAGATCGATCGCGCTGTCGGACTTCGCCCCCTTCACGGCGGGCGCCTCGGGCGCGGGCCTCGGCCTCGCGGGCTCGGGCTCCCTCGCCGCCACCGGCTCCACGACGACCGGCGCGTCGCGGGGCGGGGCGACGGGCTGCGGCGCGAGGTGCGCCACCTGCATCGAGGCCGACGGCGGCACGATCTCCTCGGCCTTGGCCGACGGGAAATTGCCCGACTTGTTCTCCCCCTCGGGCCCCGGCACCACCGCGTGCTCGTCGTTCGACTGCGCGCCCGCGGGCACCAGGAGCCCCTCGAAATAGAGCTTCGATATCGTCGAGAGCGTCGAGAGGTCCTCGAACGGCGAGGCGTCGACCAGCTCCAGGATCGTGCGGTGCCCGTCGACCAGCCGCAGGATGCCGTTCAGCTCGTCCGGGATCTCGCCGAGCCGCTCGAGCAGCACCGTGCGCTCCACCTCGAACACCGAGCTCAGCGGCGGCAGCTGCTCGAGCAGGCGCCCCCACTCGTCCACGCGCCGCATGCCCTCCATCAGCAGCGCCTGCGTCGACGTCGCGATCGTCGGCTCGCGCGTCACGCTCGAGGCCGGCCCGAACTCGACCTCGAAGTTGCCGTTGCTCCAGATCAGCGTGCGGTAGACCGCCTCTTCCCCCTCCAGCTTGCCGAGCTGCGCGTCGACCACGTGACCGTCGCGAAACCAGAGCGTCGCCGTGTGCGCGCCGTTCTCGAGCGTCGCCGTCCCGCTCTTGCGCGAGATCTCGATCGTCTGCAGCAAGTCGACGACCGCCATGTCCTCGATCGAGCCCGAAAAGCGCGTGCGCCCCCCGCCGCGCACGCTCGCGAGCCGCTCCTGCGAGCGCTTCGAGAGCAGCAGGCTCACGCGCGTCAAGAGCTCGCGCACGAAGATCGGCTTCGTGAGGTAGTCCTCGACCCCGAGCTCGAGGCCGCGGACCTTGTCCTCGATCGACTTGTCGCTCGCGAGGAAGACCACCGGGATGGTCGACCAGTCCGGGTGCTCCTTGAGCCTGCGAACCAGCTGAAAGCCGTCGCCCCCCTGGAGGCGCGTCTCCGTCAGGATGAGGTCGGGCGTGGCGACGTCGACGAGATCCAGCGCGTCGGCGGCCGAGTGGGCCGTGGTCACGCTGTACCCGGCCTTCTTCAGGCTGACTTCGAGGACGCGCGTCCCCTTGGGGTCGCTGTCCACGAGGAGGAGCTGCTGCTTGGCCAAGGTTGGCGAAGGTTGGGCGGCACCTCACGCGGGGTCAAGCATGTTGCGGGCCGGCGGCACCGTCCTCGCGAGCGGAGCAGCTCAGCGCCCTGGAGAACCTCACCCCCCTGGCCGCCGGCGAGAACCTCTTCCGCCCCCAGAGAACCTCACCCCCCCGGCCCCCCTCTCCCTCATCGGGCGAGGGGGGAGCGTGAGGGAGGCCGAACGGAGCCCGCGCGAAAATCCTCCCTAGCCCAACCCCTCCTCCACGCTCCCGGCCACCGCGAGCCGCCGGAGCCATCCGCGGAGCCGCTCGAGGTCCTGCTCGTCCGAGATCCGCGCACGCTGCTCCTCGCCGAGCGACAGCCCTCGAGCCTCGACCAGATCGAGAATCGCTCGCGCCGCAGCCCGACGCTCTCCCTGCTCGCGCCCCTGCTCGCGCCCTTCCTCGCGCCCTTCCTCGCGCCCTTCCTCGCGCCCTTCCTCGCGCACGGCCGCGAGCCCGTCGTACCCCTTGCGCTGCAGCAGATTCCGCAACGCGACCTCGTGCGCGGCGTCACGGTCGAACAGCGCGTCCACGACGACCGGGTTCTGAAGAACGCCGGGCGCATCGAGCGACGCGCCGCTCGCGACGATGCGCACCGTCTTGCCGCGCTCGTAGACCTCCACGCGCCGAGGCCCCGCGAGCCGCGCGACCCACACGTAGCGCGTCCCTGCCTCGAGCAGGTCGGCGATCTTGCTCTGCAGCGAGTCTTCGTCCTGCCCCGTGTCGGCGTACTCGATCGCGAGCGCGGGCGCGCCCGGGCCCCATCCCGGACGGTCGCTCACGTTCCCGATCGCGATGTCCGGCGCCCGCAGCGTGCCAGGCGACGGCGAGAACCCCGCGTCCACCCCCGCGTCCTCGACCTTCGGGTCGGTCGCGACCGCCTCGCCGCCGAACAAGTTCGCGCGAGCCCCGCGATGGCCCGTCGGCGCGCAGTAGATGGGGTGCCCGTCGGAGAGCTCGTAGCGATCGTCGGGGCTCAGCTGATCGGCGCGAAACGGCCCCTGCGAAGAGTGGCGAGGTCCCGTGGGCGGCATCGAGATAGCGTAGCACGCGGCCCTCGCGTCCGAGCCGTGCGCCCGTTGGGCAGCGCGAGACGAGCTGCCGAGCGTGACGCCGCCCCGCGCCTGCACTAAAGGTCGTCCATGTCACAGCAAGGCCAGGCATCGCGCCTCCCCCTGAGCTTCATCGAGAAGCTCCCCAAGACCGACCTCCACGTCCACCTCGACGGTTCGCTGCGCCTCGAGACGATCCTGGAGCTCGCGGCCCAGCAGCGCATCGAGCTCCCCTCCGACTCGGCCGACGGGCTGCGCAAGGTCATGCACGTCGGCGAGAACTGCAGCTCGCTCGTCGAGTACCTCAAGGCCTTCGACGTCACGCTCAAGGTCATGCAGACCGAGGCGTCGCTCACCCGCATCGCCTACGAGCTCGCCGAGGACGCCGCCGCCGAGAACGTCCGGTACATGGAGGTGCGCTACGCGCCGATGCTGCACACGCGCCTCGGGCTCAAGCTCACGAGCGTCGTCGAGGCGGTGCTCGAGGGGCTGCGCGCCGCCGAGAAGGACCACGGCATCGAGTCGAACATCATCATCTGCGGCATCCGCAACATCTCCCCCGAGTCGTCGCTCGAGATGGCCGAGCTCGCCGTCGCCTACAAGAACCGCGGCGTCGTCGGCTTCGATCTCGCCGGCGGCGAAGACGGCCACCCCGCCAAGCACCACAAGTCGGCCTTCCAGCTGGTGCGCGACAACAACATCAACACGACGATCCACGCCGGCGAGGCCTACGGCCCCGAGTCGATCGCGCAGGCGATCCACGTCTGCGGCGCCCACCGCATCGGCCACGGCTGCCGGCTGCGCGAGAACGGCGACCTGCTCCATTACGTCAACGACCACCGCATCCCGCTCGAGATGTGCCCGTCGTCGAACGTGCAGACCGGCGCCGTGCGCGATCTGCGCTCGCACCCGCTGAAGTTCTACTCGGACCTCGGCCTGCGCGTGACGGTCAACACCGACAATCGCCTCATCACCGACACGACCGTCTCCAAGGAGCTCTGGCTCGCCCACTCCGAGATGGGCTTCGAGCTGCGCGACCTGAAGCAGATGATCATGGCCGGCTTCAAGAGCTCGTTCCTCCCCTTCCACGTCAAGCAGGAGTACCTGCGCCGCGTGAACGCAGAGCTCGGCCGCTTCCACGACGACGGCACCGTCAGCGAAGACACGACCCCGTCGGGCGGCCACGGCTCGAGGCACGAGCGCGCGGCGCTGCCGGTCGAGACGCATAGCCACGCGACCTGAGCACCGCGTCGACCCGGCCCGAGAGCGCTGACCATCGGTCTCAGCTTCGCCCTCGACGCCGGGCGCTGTTCACGACCGCGGTCGAGTCCGGAGCCTCGACGGCGATGCGCCCGGAGCGACACCACGATCGGCGCCTGCACCGCCGCGCGCGTTCGAGCCGGTCGCGGCGTCAGCCGAGCAGGTCGTCCACGCTCGCGGCGACGACGGCCCTCCGATGCCACGCTTGCAGCACGTGCGGGTCACCCTCGCAGGCGATGCGCGCGCGCTGATCGTCGGTCACGGGGAGGCCCCGCGCCTCGAGCACGTCGAGGACGGCGCGCGCGAGCGTCTCCCGGCTTCCGCGCTCGATCCCGCGCTCGATCCCGCGCTCGATCCCGCGCTCCATCCCGCGCTCCATCCCGCGCTCCATCCCCTCGGCCAAGCCGAGGTCGTAGCCATAGTCGACGAGGTCCTCGATGATGACGGGCTGCATGTTGGCTCTCTGCATGGCGCGCACGAGTTCAGGGTAGCGCCCGCGCGAGAGCGCGGCCACCGCGGCCATGGCGGGCTCGAGTGGGCTCGCGCCGGCGCGCGCGAGCGCCGAGACCACGCGATCGAGCATCGTTTCGAGCGACAGCGCCCCGAGCTGCGCGGCGGGCGCGAAGCAGGCGGTCTCGGGCGCCTCGAGGAGCGTGACGGCGTCGAGCTCGCCGAGCACGAAGGTCGTGATCGCGACGGTGACGTCGCCGCGGCGCACCGTGGGGGCGCGCTGCGAGGCGGCCGGCGGGCGCAGCCACACGGCGCAGCTGCGCACGCGGCGATCGGGGTGTCGCAAGGCGAGCGCGAGGTGATAGCCGAAGATGCGATCGGCGAAGTCGGGGTCGCGGTATCCCTGGCACTCGACGTGGAGCAGCGACGGCGCGCCGACGCGGGCGACGAAGTCGGCCTCGCGCGGGTGGGGTGGGAGATCGAGGTTGGGGTCGTCGAGGGCGACGATCTCGTCGTCGTCGGCGACGATCAGCGCCGGGGCGAGGCGGTGAACGAGCGCGAGGATCGAGCGGGGCGACGCCCGCGCGAGGGCGCGGAAGGCGCGGTCGGAGGAGGCCATCGCGCGACCGTGCTCGCACGCGGCGTGCCGCGTTGATCGGACGCGAATTCGCCTGGACTCGCGGCCTTGCAGACCGGCGACGCCGGCGGACCGCCGGCGGACCGCCGGAGCCGATGCCGTGGCCGGTGCCGGTGCCGGTGCCGTGGCCGGTGCCGGTGCCGTGGCCGGTGCCGATGCCGTGGCCGGTGCCGATGCCAGTGCCGATGCCGGTGCCGATGCCGATGCCGGAGCCGATGCCGGTGCCGTGGCCGGTGCCGATGCCGTGGCCGGAGCCGACGCCGACGCCGACGCCGACGCCGATGCCGCAACCGCTGCCGCCGCCGCTTCCGCTGCCGCTGCCGAAGCCCCCCCTCGCCTCCGTCATCCACGCCGGGCCCCCGACGCCCAAATCCCCCTCAGCCCATCGCCCGCGCCACCGCCTCGATCGCCTCAGCCCGCACCGGCAACGCCACCACGCTCCGCGCCGCGCGATCCGCCTCCGGCATCGGCGCCCGCCACGCCGCCAACGCCGGCTGCTCGGTGAGGCTCCGCGCGTAGTACACCGCAGTCTCGACGCCGGCCCCCGCGAGCCGATCGCGGAGCGCGTCGCGATCCCCGGCCGCGCGCACCACGTAGGGGTTGTACGTGTCGTCCGCCGACAGCCGCGGCAGCTCCAGCGGCGCCCCCGCCAGCGCCTCCGCGTACGCGCGTGCGATCGCGCGACGCGCCTCGAGCACCGCCGGCAAGCGCCGGAGCTTCACGCGCAGCAGCGCCGCCTGCAGCTCGTCGAGCCGAAAATTGCCGCCGATCTCCGCGAAATCGTCCCGCGACGTCGCGCCGTGCACCCGCAGCGAGCGCGCCCGCGCCGCGAGCGACGCGTCGTTCGTCGTCACGAGCCCCCCGTCGCCGAGCGCGCCCAACGTCTTGGTCGGGAAGAACGAGAACGCCGCGATGCGCCCGAGCCCCCCCGCGTGCCGACCGCCGCTGCGCGCCCCGATCGCCTGCGCGGCGTCCTCCACGATCGCGACGCCGCGCGCGGCCGCCATCGCCTCGATCGGCCCGAGCTCCACGCACCGCCCGAACAGGTGCACCGCGACGATCGCCCGCGTGCGCGGGCCGATCGCCGTAGCCGCGCGCGCCGGGTCGAGGTGGAACGACGTCGGCTCGATGTCGACGAACACCGGCGTCGCCCCGACGCGCACGACGGCCTCCGGCGTCGCCACGAACCCGAACGCCGGCACGATCACCTCGTCGCCGGCGCCGATGCCGAGCGCCATCAGCGACACGATCAGCGCGTCCGTCCCCGACGACACGCCGACCGCGTGCGCAACGCCCAGAAATCGGGCGATCTCGTGCTCGAACGCCTCGACCTCGGCCCCGAGCACGTAGCGACCTGACGCGATGACGCGCGCCGCGGCCTCCTCGAGCTCACGGGCGAGCGCGGCGTCGGGGCGCAGATCGAGGAACGGGATGCGCTCAGCCACGCGCGAGCTCCACCAGCGCGCCGTCGACCACGCGGTAGCGAGCGTCCGACTCCGGGCAGCGCCACGTCTCGCCGTCGCGCTCGCCGATCAGCGGCACGCCGCGGCGGCCGACCCAACCGACCCGACGCGCCGGCACGCCGACCACCAGCGCGTGGTCGAGCACGTCGCGCGTCACCACCGCGCCCGCCCCCACCGTCGCGAAGCGGCCGATCGTCACGCCGCACACGAGCGTGGCGTTCGCGCCGATCGTCGCGCCGCGCCGGACGAGCGTGGGCTCGAAGGCGTCACGCCGCGAGATCGCCGCGCGCGGGTGCTTGACGTTCGTGAAGACGCACGACGGGCCGAGGAAGACCTCGTCCTCGAGCGTGACGCCGTCGAAGAGCGAGACGTTGTTTTGCACCTTGCAGCCGTCGCCGATCACGACCGAGCCGGCGACGAAGCTCCCCTGGCCCAGCACGCAATTGCGCCCGACGCGCGCGCCCGCCATGACGTGCGAGAAGCGCCAGACGCGCGTCCCCTCGCCGAGCACCGCGCCCGGCTCGACGACGGCGGTCGGGTCGACGCGCGCGCGATCGCTCACGCGAAGCCTCGCGCCGGCTCGGGCGCCACCGCACGCGCCCCCTGCCCCACCGACACCGGCGCGCCGCCGAGCGCGCGCGATCGCTCCGCCGCGTGCAGGATGCGCACGACCTCGACCGCGTGATCGACGTCGACCGGCGAGGGCCCCCCGGTGCGCACCGCCTCGGCGAACGCCCCGAGCTCGCGATGCAGCGCCGAGTCGGGCGCGAACGCCATCGTCCGCGCCGCGCCGACGCGCGGCAGCTCGACCAGCGTGCCCGCGAGCTCGTCGAGCACGAGCTCCGCGCACGCGCCGATCACGCGCGTGACGCGCCGCCGCTCGGGCGCGCCGTAGCTCGCGACGAGGCTCGCGCGCGCGCCGTCCGCGAGCTCGATCGAGAGCTCGATCGCCGAAGCGCGCGGGGCGCGCGCCGACACCAGCGTGACCGGCGCGTCGAGCGTGCCGAGCAGCAGCCCCGCGTCGTGCGCGAGCAAGTCCCACAGCGGGTCGACGCCGCCGCGGTCGGCCGTCTGCAGGCGCTCCGACGCGTAGCGCTCGACCGCGCCCACCCCGCCACCGCGGACGCGCTCGCGAAGCGCGGCGACCGCGGGGGAGAACTCGAGCAAGTGGCCGACCTGCACCACGCGCCGCGACCGCCGCGCCGCCTCGCGCACGCGCAGCGCGTCGGCGAGCGAGCTCGCGAGCGGCTTCTCGCAGAAGACGTGCTTGCCGGCGGCGAGGCCCGCGACGACGAGCTCCGCGTGCGTCTCGGAGGGGGTCGCGAGGGCGATCGCGTCGACGTCGTCGGCGAGCGCAGCGTCGAGCTCCGAGGTCGTCGTGACCCCGAGAAACCGGGCGCGCGCGGCCTCGCGGGCCGGCGCGGCCACGTCGCACACCACGGCGAGCACGCCGAGCTCGTCGAACGCCGACGCCAGCCTCGCACCCCACGCACCGTGACCGATCAACGCGACGCGCATCCGGCCGCGCATGGTACTCGGCCGCGTCGTCGGGCGCCCGTGCTAACAAGGGGCGTGGCCTCGATCGCCGACGCCAGTTGGCTCCACCACCAGCGCGCGCGCTGGGCCGCGCGCAACTTCGTCGGCGCGCTCGACGAGGCCGGGGTCCCGTCGCTGCTGGTGAAGGGGATCGTCCTCGCCGACGAGCTCTACGACGACCTCGGCGAGCGCCCCACGACCGACGTCGACGTGCTCGTGCGGCCGCGCGACTTCCTCGCCGCGGTCGCCGTCGCGCGACGCCACGGCTGGTCGCGGCTCTGGGACAGCAAGGCGATCGGCGTGGTCAACGTCCGGGTCGAGGGGGTCTACTGCGACGTCGCCTCGTTCCTCGGCCCCGCGGGCACCTGCGCGATCGGCGTCGCCGAGCTGCTCGCGCGCGCCGAGCGCACCGATCGCGCCCTCGGCTTCTTGCACGCGCGCCCCGAGCTGCACGATCACGCGCTGCTCATGGCCGCCGACGCGTTCAAGGACAAGCTCGTGCGGCCCAAGGGGCACGCGCGCGAGGACCTCGTCCGGCTCGCGGCCAAGCCTGGATTCTCGGTCGAGACGCTCGTCGAGCGCGCCCGCGCCGCGCGGCTCGAGACGCTGCTGTGGGTGGTGAGCGACTGGGTGCTCGGCGGGGGGCACGACGCGTCGTGGGCGCGCGTGCGCGACGCGCTCGAGCGCGGCGGCGCGGTGCGGCGGCGCTACGCGCGGCGCTATCGCTCCTTCACCGCCGAGGAGCTCGACGCGCGCCCGC
>JAJXTK010000248.1 GCA_021783935.1 Myxococcales bacterium
GGCGTCGGGGCGCCTGCGGCACCCGAACATCACCGAGATCTTCGACCTCGGTCAGGCCGAAGACGGCTCGCCGTTCCTGGTGCTGGAGCTGCTTCAGGGCGAGGCGCTCGACTCGGTGCTGCGGCGCGTCCCCGCGCTCTCGCCGGTGCAGACGCTGCTGATGACGAAGGCGATCACCGCGGGGCTGAACGTCGCCCACGCCAAGGGGATCGTCCATCGCGACCTCAAGCCAGCCAACATCTACATGCATCGCGACCCGATCACCCTCGACGTGATCCCGAAGATCCTCGACTTCGGCATCTCGAAGGTCACCGGGCCCGAGGCGATCGATCACCACGCGACGCACACCGGCACGGTCGTGGGCTCGCCGACGTACATGAGCCCGGAGCAGGCGCGCGGCGTGAGCGACATCGACGCGCGCGCCGACCTCTGGAGCGTCGGCGTGCTCATGTACAAGTGCCTCACCGGGCGCGCGCCGTTCAACGCGGCCAACTATAACGCGCTGATGGTGTCGATCATGACGGAGCCGCACCCACCGGTGCAGAAGTTCGTCCCGTCGGTCCCGCCGTTCGTCGCGGACATCATCGACAACCTGCTCAAGAAGGAGCGCACCGATCGCATCGCGAGCGCCAAGGCGCTCCTGCAGCTGATCGACAAGGCGCTGCTCGGCCTCAACGCCGAGCGCGCGAAGCTCGAGCTCCCGAGCGACGACGGCGACGACGACATGCCCACGATCGCGCGCGGCGATCGCTCGCAGCTGCTCGGCTTCATGCCGAGCACGACCCCGTCGGCGCCCAACGCTCCGGCCGTCGTGCCGCCGGCGCCCGCGCAGGTCGCGCCGCCGCCGTCCCAGGGGGTCATCGTCGCAGACTCGGCGACCGCCGCGCCGGCCGTCCTGCCCCTTCCGCCGCCCGTCGCGCAGACGCAGGCGCTGTTCGGGGCGCCCCTGAGCACGACGCCGCAGACCGGCTCGACGACGCTCGACGCGGCGGTGGCGGTGCGCCCGAAGCGGGGCAAGGTCCTGGCGATCGTCGGCGTTGCGGCCGCGGCGATCGCCGTCGCAGGCACCATCGTCTTCGTCGGGCTGCGCGTCACGGGCAGCGGCAGCGCCGCGAAGTCGTCCGACACGACCGAGTCGACGACGGCGACCAAGAAGGCGACGGCCGCCACGAGCGAAGCCGACCCCGACAAGCCGGCCAAGCCCGCGGCGAAGGCTACGGCGACCGCCGAGCCGAGCGCCTCAGCGAGCGCGACGGTCACGGCGCACGCCACCGCCACCGCCGCCGCGCCGACGCAGACGGCACCAGCGCCGAAGCCCACGGCGACGGCGACCGCAGCCCCCACCGCGACGGCGACCGCGGCGCCCAAGCCGACGGCGACCGTCGCGCCCAAGCCGACGGCCACCGCGATGCCCAAGCCGACGGGAGCCTCGAAGCCGACGCCAAAGCCGACGACGGTCGGCCCCGACTTCTAGCGGGCTGTGGTGCTTCTCCGACAGCGGCCGATCCTCTCTCGCGTGATGCCCCGATCTTCCGCGCGATCGAGCACGCCCGGCTGACGGCCACACCCTCCGGAGCGCGCCTCGCCACGGCCTGCTGACGCGCGACGCCGGCGCCTCATTGGGCGATCAATCACATGCGCGACGCGTGCGGGGGGAGCTCCCGCCGGGGGGGGGCTGCGGGTTCGGCGCTCCGAGGTCGGCGCGATCTTCCTTGGGACGATCGACCATGACCTCGCAGGGCCGGCTGCGTGTCGAGAACGCGCACCGGATCGCTCGGCGGTGATAGCCTCGCGACATGCTTCGTCGTCTCCGCCCGATGCTCGCCGCGACGTTGGTCGCGAGCCTCGCGACGCCCACGCTCCCGCTCACGGTGTTCGCCGCCGCCAAGCCCGGCGTCTCCGATGAGGATCGCAAGAGGGCGATCTCGCTCTACAAGGAGGGGCAGTCCTTCCAAGATGCCGGCAAGTGGGAGGAGGCCCTCGCGAAGTTCGAGGACGTGGCCAAGATCGTGATGACCCCCGGCACGCGCTTCAACATCGCGCTGTGCAAGGAGAACCTCGGTCGCTTCCTCGAGGCGCTCGACGACTACAGCGCGGCCGAGCGCGACGCGAAGGCCGAGAAGCGCGGCGACACCGAGAAGAAGGCGCACGACGCCGGCGAGGCGCTCAAGGCGCGCATCCCGAAGCTCGTGCTCAAAGTCCCGGCCGCGCTCGATGGCCTGACGATCACCGTCGACGGCAAGCCGATCGATCCGCAGAACCCCGAGCTCGCTGTCGATCCGGGCAAGCACAAGATCGAGGCCAGCGCGGACAAGCGCGTGCCCTTCAGCACCGAGGTCAACGTCGCCGAGAAGGAGTCGAAGGAGGTCTCGGTCCGCCTGCCCGAGCAGCCGAAGGACGAGACCCCCAAAGAGGAGCCCAAGGAGGAGCCCAAAGCGAAGGAGGAGCCGTCGCGCAAGATCCCGACGACGGCGATCATCGCTGGCGGCGTGGGTGTCGTTGCGTTGATCGGCAGCGGCGTCTTCTACCTGCTGCGGTCGAGCGCCAAGAGCACGCTCGACAAGAACTGCGACCCTGGGACGCTCATCTGCCCGCCCGACCAGCAGAGCAACATCGATGCGGGCAAGCGCTGGACGACGCTGGGGAACGTGTTCGCGATCGTCGGCGTCGTCGGCATCGGCGCCGGGATCACGCTGTGGGCGACCGCCCCGAAGGCCGCCGCCGAGCCCGGCAAGGGCGAAGACAAGGCCGAGCCGGCGAGCGATGCGCCCAAGGACGACAAGTCGGCGCCGACCGACGAGAAGAAGGACGACAAGAAGGACGAGGACAAGAAGGAGGAGCCCGCGGCGTCGTTGCGGCTCGTCCCCTACGCGCCGGGCGCGGACCTCGGCGGCTTTTCGCTGACGGCGACGTTCTGAACGACACCAGAGGAGACTCCGTGAAGATCGGTGACCTGCGCTTCGTCGCGGGGGGAATCGTGGCGGCCGTCGGCGTGGCCGGCTTCGCCGCGTGCGGGTTTCCAGCGTATTTCGTCCCCTCGGCGGCGCCGGTCGACGCGGGCGGCGATGACGTAGGCCCCGAGGATGCCGGGGTCCCGTGCGACGGCGGTGCGGTGCCCGTCGGGCGCGCGATCTCGTGCGTCTGCGGGCTCTCCGGCGACGCGGCGATCGACGGCGACGCCGACGCCGTTGGTTCGGAAGCCGCCGAGGCGGGCGACGACGCGGCGGGTGACGCCGACGTTGCCGAGGTCGCGACGGGGCTCTCGGCGTGCGGCAACGCCGGATCGTACGGGGCGTGCGTGGGTTGCCCGAGCGATCCCGGGCAGAGCTGCGACGGGGCGTCGGTCGCGCCCGACACGATCTGCGTCCCCGCGGGCATCGTCCCGCTCGGCGCCGCCAACGCGGCCGCCTGCCCGCCCGGTGGCTGCGCGATCGAGGAGCCCGAGCACGTCGCCGCCCTCTCGCGCTTCTTCCTCGACGAGCACGAGGTCACGGTGCGGCGCTTCCGTGACTGGTGGCGCAACGGCCACGTCACGCCGAGCCCGGGCGATCCGGTCTTCGTGGCGGGCGACGGCACCACCGTCACCTGGGACGCGAGCTGGACGATCCGCGAGCCAGTCATGAGCGACGGCACCAACGACGCGAACTGGCTCGGCGCCGGCGTCGACACCAACGACCCCTCCCCGATCAACTACGTCGACTGGCCCACCGCGCTCGCCTTCTGCGTCATCAACGGCGGTCGCTTGCCGACCGAGGCCGAATGGGAGGCCGCGGCGAGCGGGCGCGCGGCGCGCATCTTCCCGCGCGAGGCCGATGGCTCGCGCGACGTCGCGCCGACGACCGCCATGTTGCCTTGCTCGCGCGCGAACACCTCGCTCGGCGGGGCGCCGTGCGGGGCGCCAAAGGCCAGCGCGCTCGACGGCTTCACCGTCGACGGCGCCTACGACATGATCGGGTCGGTGGCCGAGTGGGTGCTCGACGGCGCGCCCGGCAGCGGCGCCGCCTGCACCGTCGGCTGCTACCCCGATGGCCCGCTCGCCGACCCCTTGCGCGCGCCGCTCGCCGCGCTGCGCGGCGTGCGAGGCGGCAGCTACAAGGACACGAACGTCGTGAACCTGCGCGCCCAGGCTCGCGCGTTCTTCGACGCCTCGACCCAGAGCGCCACGATCGGCTTGCGCTGCGCGCGGCGGTGAGCGCGAGGTCCGAGCGGTCGCGTCAGAACGCCGCCCAGCCCGCGGTCAGGAGCAGGCGGTAGGAGGGGGTGCCGACCGCCGAGGTGAGGCCCGGGCCGGCGGCGACGCCCACGAACCACGGCGAGAGGTGTACGCGCGCGTCGACGAGCGCGTCGAGCGCGACGCCGCGCGAGCCGCTGCCGACGCCGACCGCGCCGAAGGTCTCGAGCCCGAAGCTGACGCGGCGGCGCGCCGCGAAGAGCGCGTAGGCGGCGCCGAACGTCACCTCGTTGCCGACGCGACGGTCGCCGATCGCGTGATCGGGGCGCAGCCTCGCGCCGAGGCTCGCGCCCCACAGCCCGCGCTGCTGGTCGACCAGGCCGCCGGCGACCAGCGACTCCTCGAACGCGAGGCGCCCGTCTCCCGCGAGCTGCTGGGGATCGCCCGTAGGCAGGGCGATCGCATCCGAGAGGGCGAGCTGGAAGGCGCCGTCCTTCGCGCCGAGCAGGCGCACCCGCGCGCCGAGGCGCACGTCGCCGAGCGCCGAGCCGCTCGGCTCGTGCATGCCGAGCAAGCTGGCGGCGCCCGCTTGGCCGCTCGACGCCACTACGAACGGCGCGTCGACCCACGCGATCACGCGATCGCTCACGTCGAAGGCGGCGTCCGCGTGCGCGAAGGCCTGGTAGCTCACCGGCTTGCCGAGCTCGAGGCCGCTGCCCGCGGCCTGCCGGAGCACGACGGGCGCGTTCGCGTAGTCGAAGACGACCGCGGCCCGGAGGTTCCCCTCCCCGGCGCCATCTCCCCCTTCGAGCGGCTGCGAGGCGGCCGACTCGACGGCGAAGAACGCGTCGCCGGCGGGCGTCGCGCGATAGCGATCGACGGAGAAGCCGTCCGCGCGCGCCAACGGCGCGGCGAGCGCGAGGGGGGCTACCAAGGCGGCTGCGAGCAAGCGAGGCGAGCTCATCGGGCTCGACTGTACTCCCTCGTGCCCGAACTGAAGAGCCCGAAGGCGCCTCAGGACTCGATGTCGGCCCGCGCCGCGTCGCACAGCGCGACGGCGATCTCGCGGATGCGCGCCTCGTCGGGCCCCTCGACCATGACGCGCAGCTTCGGCTCGGTGCCGCTCCAGCGGACCAGCACGCGCCCCTCTTCCCCGAGCGACTCCTCGAAGGCCACGATCGCGCTGGCGAGGCGGTCCATCTGCTCGATCGGCCGCCGCTGCTTCAGCTTCACCCCCTCGAGCACCTGAGGCACGCGCGTCATCGCCGCGCGCGCGAGCTCCGAGAGCGGCCTCTGCTCGCGCACCATGATGGCGAGCAGCTGCAGGGCGGCGACCACGCCGTCGCCGGTGCTCGCGTGGTCGAGGAAGATCAGGTGCCCCGACTGCTCGCCGCCGAACGAGTAGCCCGACGAGCGCATCGCCTCGACGACGTAGCGATCGCCGACGTTGGTGCGGATCAGCGTCGCGCCGATGTCGCGCATCGCGACCTCGAGGCCGAGGTTCGACATCACCGTCGCGACCAGCGCTCCGCCGCGCAGCTCGCCGCGCTTCATCATGCGGCTCGCGCAGAGCGCCATGATCGCGTCGCCGTCGACGACCTCCCCCTTCTCGTCGACGACCATCAGGCGATCGGCGTCGCCGTCGAGCGCGATGCCGATCGCGGCCTGCCTCTGCAGCACGATCTCGCGCATCGCCTCGGGGTGCAGCGCGCCGCAGTCCTTGTTGATGTTGCGGCCGTTCGGGCGCACGCCGAGCGCGATGACGTCGGCGCCGAGCTCGGCGAACACCGTCGGCGCGACCTTGTAGGCGGCGCCGTTGGCCGCGTCGACGACGACGCGCACGCCGTCGAGCGTGAGATCGCGCGGGTAGGTCCCCTTGACGTACGTGACGTAGCGACCGCCCGCGGCCTCGACCCGCTCGGCGCGCCCGACCCCCTCGCCCGTCGGACGCACGCGCTCGAGCGAGCCGTCGTCCATGAGCCCCTCGATGTCGGCCTCCTGCTCGTCGGGGAGCTTGAAGCCGTCGGGGCCGAAGATCTTGATCCCGTTGTCTTCGAACGGGTTGTGGCTCGCGCTGATGACGATGCCGGCGTCGGCGCGCATCGACGTCGTGAGGTAGGAGACCGCGGGGGTCGGGATCGGCCCGCAGAGCAGCACGCGGCCGCCCATGGCGCAGACGCCGGAGGCGAGCGCCGTCTCGAGCATGTAGCCCGACACGCGCGTGTCCTTGCCGATGACCACGCGCGTCGCGTGCCCGGTGCGCTTGGCGACGTGGGCGATCGCCGCGCCGACCTTGAACGCGACCTCCGGGGTCATCGGAGGCTCGTTGGCGACACCGCGAATACCGTCGGTGCCGAAGAGCCGCCGCTTGGGCGGCGCGTTGGACGTGCGAGCGATCATGGGCAGGGCGCCGCCGTTCAAGACCGGGCGGCTCGGACGAAAGGACGGGGGAGCTTCGAGCGCTCCAAGACGCGCGGCGAGGCCGACGGGGCCGCACCGCGCGCGCTCCACGTTAGCAAAACCTCCGCCCGAGGCCGCCGGAAACCGGCCTCTGCCGCTCGACCGCTCAGTCGCGCAGGTTCACGATCTGCAGCTCGATGCCGAGGTCGAGCCCGCGCAGCAAGCGGATCGCCGCCTGGAGATCGTCCTTGTTCTTGCCGCTCACGCGCACCTGCGCCTCTTGGATCGCGCCCTGCACCTTGAGCTTCGAGTCCTTCAGCTGCTTGATGATCTCGCGAGCCTTCTCGACCTCGATCCCCTCTTTGATCTTCATCAGCAGCTTGCTCGTCCCCTTGGGGCCCGGCTGCACCTCCCCCTTCTCGACGTGGCGCAACGAGACCTTGCGCTTGACGAGCTTCTCCTCGACGACCTTTTGAGCGGCGCGCACGCGATCGTCGGTGTTGGCGGCGACCAGCAGCCCCTCGGGCGTCTTCTCGACGACCGCGCCGGTCGCCTGGAAGTCGAACCGCTGCGACAGCTCCTTCTGGGCCTGCAACAGGGCGTTGTCGATCTCGCTCCACTGAACCTTCGAAACCACGTCGAACGACGGCACGGGGCACCTCCAGAGAAGGCGTGATCATGCTCCAAGCGCTACGCGGGGCCGAGAAACGCGCCGTCAGCGGGGGCGCGTGCGCGGCGGCGTGCGGGGCAGCAGCGCGATCTGCCGGGCGCGCTCGCGCTTGCGCTCGAGGCGCTCGCGCCGGTGCTCGGCGTCGGCCGCCTGCTCGGTGGTCCCCGCGGCCACGTGGGCGAGCGCGCGATCGAGATCGCGCAGCCGGTGCTCGTACGCCTTCGCGAGCTCGAGGCGCGCCTCACCGTCGGCGTGCTCGGACGCCAGGGCCTCGAGATCGGCGAGCATGCTCGGCAGGTCGTCGGCGCGCTTGGCGATGCGGCCCCGCGCCTTGCGCGCGGCGCGCTCCAGATCGCGCCCCCCTTCCCCCTCGGCCGCGCGCGCGAGGGCCAGGTCCGCCGCGCGCTGCGCGAGCGGCAGGGCCCCCGCGCGCTCGAGCGTACTGGCGAGCCCCACCAGATCGGCGCCGTGGAGCGCGTCGAGGCGCGGGCTCGGCGACGACTCCGACAGGCGCTCGACGGCGCCCGCGTAGGCCGTGACGAGCGCGGCCATGGAGATGACGTCGAGCAGGTTGTGATCGCAGACGCCGCGGATGGCGTCGCCGTCGCCGGTGCGTACGAAGTGCGAGTAGCGCGCCGGGATCTCGGCCGAGGGGACGTCGTCGATGCGCTCGAAGCCGAGCAGGGCCCGCTCGAGCGCGACCAGGCGGCACGAGGTCACGCGCAGGCGTCGGCCGTCGTCGTCGCGCTCGACCCAGGGCCCATCGCCCGCAGCGCGCGCGGCGTCGGAGCCCCGCGCGGTGCGGTGCACGCGGCGGGCGACGTGCACGAGATCGAGGTGCGGCCGATCGGGGGGCGGAGGCAGCCGGTTCATCACGCAGCGCGTCCGCAGGAGCGGCAAATCGAACGCCTTGCCGTTGAACGAGACGATCATCGAGGCCGCCTCGAGCCGCTCGGCGAGCCGCGCGAGCAGCGGCGCCTCCTCGCCGAGGCGCGCGAGCAGGAGCTGCTCGACGACGAGCGTCTCCCCCTCGAACCACGCGAGCCCCACGAGGAACGGCACCGTGCCGGTGCCGCCGGCGAGGCCGGTCGTCTCGGTGTCGACATAGAGCGCGCCCGCCGGATCGAGCGCCTCGAGGGCCGGATCGAGCGCGAGGAACGCGAGCGCCCGCGAGGAGACCGCGCGCGCGCCGGAGAGCTCGACGTGCCCGACGCGCGCGCCCGGCGCATGAGGCACGACGCGCCGACGCAGCACCCCCTCGTCGCGCTCGATGGTCTCGAACGGGAGCGGCGACGGCTCGCCGTAGACCGGCGGCGGCGGCGGCGCGGGGCGCTTGTGACGCGAGCGCTCGACCAGGGTCGCGATGCGGGCGCGCAGCGCGGCGATCGCGTCGCCCGGCGGCGCATCGTCGGCCGGGCCCGGCGCGGGG
>JAJXTK010000249.1 GCA_021783935.1 Myxococcales bacterium
GCAGTCGGCGGCCGCGATGACCGCCGCGAGCACGTGGCAGACGATGCGGCCGACCAGCAGGCGCGCGAGCACGGCCGTCGGGTCCTCGAGGACCCGGCGCAGCGCGCGCCCCTCGCCCGGGTGCGCCGCGTCGAGCATGGCGCGCAGCCGCGGCTCGGGGAGCGACGCTACGGCCGCGTCGGCGGCGGAGAAGAGCGCACCGATCACGAGGAAGGCGACGACTCCGGCGATTTCGGAAAGTGGCACGGACGCGCTCGACAATGGCACCTCGGGGCGACGCCGCCCGCATCGCGCGCGGCTCGCTGGCGCCGCACGGCCGCCGTGGCCCACAGGGGGCTCGGCCGCACCCCTCCGAGGGTAGTCGAGTTGGCGCCAGGGTCTAGCAGGCCGTTGAGAAACGGCCTGCGGAAACTGTGACCGTCAGCAGGCTGTGGTCGATCGCGCGGGAGAACGCGGCATGACCCGGGAGAGGATCGGCCGGTCTCGGAGAAACTCCGCAGCCTGCTAGCCGTCACCCCATGCACGCCCGATGCGGCTCGCGCCCGGCGCGCTCGAGCCAGCCTCGACTACGGCGCGGGGGCGCCGCCGAGCAGCTTGCTCGCGGCGCCGCCGGTGAGCGCGTCCAGGGCGATCTGCGCCTCGCCCGCGGTGGCCGCCGCGAGCTCGCGGTCGGGCCCGAGCAGCGACGGATCCTCGGCGGCGCGGCGGGCCCGCAGCCACGCGAGGGCGAGCTCGATGATGCGGGAGGCGAGGCGCTGGCGCAGCTCGGCGCGCTCGAGGCGCACCCGCTCGATGGCGACCTCCTCGTCGGCGAACACGACGCGATCGAGCCGCCAGATGAGGCGCGTCTCGACGAGCGTGGAGACCCCGTCGCTCAGCGTCGATCGATCGACCGCCTCGATGCTCGCGTACGTGCTCGCGCCCGCGTTGGTGCCGCGATACGCGCGCAGGCGCACCTCGGGGGCCCACGCGGAGCTGCGCGCCCGCTCGGAGAGCGCGTCGAGCCGCTGCTCGTTGTCTAGCCCCGCCTCGTGCCACGCCGCGCGGATCATCGCGCGAACGGCCCCCGGCGCGATCGAGACCTCGGGCGCGGGCTCGGGGCTCGTGACCCCCGCGACCGCCGGCGAAGCGGACACCGAGGCGGACGCGCGAATCGCGGGCGGAAGGCGCAACGAGGCCGCGAGCGAGGGGGCGAGCGAGGGGGCCGCCGACGTCGAGGCACGCGTCGAGGCATGCGTCGAGGCGCTCGTGCTCGCCGCGGCGCCGACCTCCGCGCGCCCACCGCCACGCGCCGCCGGGGCCAACGCCAGCGCGCTCGGCAGCGCGAGCGCCGCGCCCCACCTCCTCTTGTCCGACATGATCTCCTCCGGGCGCGCGGAGAGGCCGCGCGCGAAGCCGTCTCCCACCACGACGTGCCTCGGCGGACGACCGGCGCCGAAGAGTCGATCGAAGGGGATCGCGACGGCGATCCCGACGAACCAGACGGGCTGCGCGGCGACGCCGACGGCGCGGCGCCCTGCGCCGAGGTCGAGCGAGAACCACAGCGAACGACCCCCGCCGGCCGGCGAGACGGGCCCGAGCGTGCTGGCGGGCCCGAGCGCCTCCTCGCGCGCCTCCTCGAGCGCGAGCTCGGCGTCGCCTCGCTCCGCCGCGAGGGCGCGCGTCGCGAGCGTCGAGAGGGCGCAGCAGGCTGCGAGCGCGAACGGCGCGGTGTGGGCCACGTCGGCGGTCGACGGCTCGCGCGGCGCGGTTGCGTGCGCGCGTCGAGGCGCCGCGATCAGCTCCGCGCGATCTCGACCTTCAGGTCGAAGACCTCCTCGAACATCGCGGCCTTGCGCATCACGGTCCACTCCTCGAGCTGCCGATCGGCGGCGCCCGTGACGTGCAGGCGCAGCTTCCCCTTCTCGGGCACCGCGCGCACTGCGCTGACCTTACCGAGGTGCTCGCGGTCGAGGGCGTCGGCGAGGCGCAGGATCGAGGCGAGCACCCGCACGCGGCTGCGATCGTCGCGATCGAGCTCGCGGAAGCCGGGGTGCGACGCGTCGGGGGGCGACTTGCGGTGGTAGCGCGCGAGCGCGGCGACGAGCGTGCGCTCGCGCGGCGAGAGGCCGACGATGTCGCTGTTCTGGATGATGTACTGGCTGTGGCGGTGGTGCCCCTCGTAGCGGATGAAGTCGCCGACGTCGTGGAGGATCGCGGCGACGTGCAAGAGGAGCCGATCGCGCTCGGAGAGCCGGTGCTGCGGGCGCAGCTGGTCGAACAGATCGGTCGCGATGCGCGCCACCAGCGCGCCGTGCGCCTCGTCGAACTGGTAGCGGCGACCGAGGCGCAGCGACGCCTCGACGGCCGCCACCGCCTCGCCGCCGTAGTCCCAGACCTCGAAGTGCTTCTCGACGAGCTCGTCGAGCACCCCCTCGCGCAGGCCGATCCCGGGCGCCGAGATGCGATCGATGCGCAGCGCGCCGGCGATCTCGAGCACGATCGCGCCCGCGGCGACGATGACGTCCGCGCGGTCGGGGCGCATGCCGTAGGCGGCGCGCCGCTCGTCGGGCGCCATCGACGCGAGCCTCGGAAGCAGCGCCCGGACCGCCGCGACGTCGATCGTCGGGTAGGCGATCGGCGGCGGGCGGCGCGAGTCGCGCGAGGGGTCGTCGTCGCGCGGCGGAGGCGGCGCGGGGCAGAGCTGCGCGAGCGTCTCGAAGTTCCCGCCGGTGCCGACGACCACGTCGAAGGCGCCGGCGCGGATCTCGGCTGGCGCCTCGCGCAGCTGCCGCTCGACGTACTCGCGCGCGAGCTGCGCCTTCTCGCGGTCGACGACCCCCCCGCCGAGGAAGGCCTCGAGCAGCCGCACGCTGCCGACCGGCAGCGACCGCGCCGCGCGCAGCGTGCCCCCTTCGATCAGCGAGAGCTCGGTCGACCCGCCGCCGAGGTCGACGAGCAGCGCGCGCTGCGTGCGCAGATCCAGACGCCCGACGAGGGCCAGGCGCACCAGGCGCGCCTCCTCCATCCCCTCGATGACGTCGAGGTCGATGCCGGCCTCGCGCCGCGCACGCTCGACGAACAGCCCGCCGTTCTCGGCCTCGCGCACCGCGCTGGTCGCGACCGCCCGGTAGCGATCGACGCGGTGCTCGTCGAGCAGCTCGCGGAACTTGCGCAGCGCCTCGCTCGCCTGCGAGATCGCGCTCGGCGCGATGCGCCCCTGCGTGAAGACCTCGCGGCCGAGGCGCACCGCGGCGCGCTGCGTGGTGAGCTCGCGCGCCTTCGAGGGGGACTCCGCCTCGACGATGGCGAGGCGCAGGGCGTTGGAGCCGATGTCGATCGCGCCGAAGCGAGGCATGCCACCTTCCGTGCAGGCGAAGCTCGCGCATACACCGCGCCGGCCGCGGCAGCGAGCGCCCCGCGCGGGTGCTAGCCTGCGAGCGTGGGTGGGGAGCGCGCGCAGAGCCCGGCCGATCGGCGCGCCGCGCGCTGGTGCAAGGTCGTGGTCGCCGTGCGCACGGCGCAGCTGCTCGCGTCGTACTTGCGCGTCGAGCTGCAGGCGCTCTCGACCGCGGAGGCGGCCGAGGCGCTCGAGCGCGTGTGCGCGGCGAGCGACGCCGGCGACGAGCGGGCCGAGGCGGTCGTGCACGCGCTCGTCGAGGTGCTCACGGATCCGGCGCTCGAGGCCGCGCGCGAAGAGCTCCGCGACGAGGCGCGCGGCCAGCGGCACCTCACGCTCGAGCGCCTGCTGCGCAGGCCGTACGCCTCGGGCGCCTCGTCCACGCGCCTGCCGCGCGCCGAGGCCGCACGCCCAGCCGAGGACGACGATCCGCCGGCGAGCTCGCTCCCCGACTACGGCAAAGGTCGCCCGCTCACCCTCGGCGAGCGCAAGTCGCTCGCGCGGCGCCCGCCGCCCGAGCTCATCCCCAAGATCCTCGCCGATCCGCACCCCGACGTCGTGCGCATGGTGCTCGCGAGCGCGCGCATCACGGAGGACCACGTGGTGCGCCTCGCCACCCGTCGCCCGAACCGCCCCGAGGTGCTGCAGGAGCTCGCGCGCCACCCGCGCTGGTGCCATCGCCCGCGCGTGCGGCTGTCGCTCGTGCTCAACCCCGCGACGCCGACGCCCATCGCCATCGCGCTCGCGAGCCTGCTGCGGCGACACGAGCTCGCGCTCGTCATCGAGCAGTCCGCGCTCCACCCGGCCCTGCGCGCCGCCGCCTTGGAGCGCTACGAGCGGCTGCCGCCGATTTCCGCCGAGGACGAGCCCGAGCTGCAGTAGCCAGGGCGCCAAAAACGCGAGACCCCCGCGGCTTCGCAGGGGTCTCACGCACGCTCGACGCGCCTGGTCGATCAGCCGCCCGACGCCGCGTCGGCCGCGTCGGTGCCACCGGTCGCCGCGTCGGTGACCCCGCCGTCGTCGCACTTGCCGGGGCCAGCGGGGGCAGACGGGTCGTGGATCATCGTCGGCGCGCCGACGTCGGTCATCGTGAAGCCGATGGCGATCGAGATCGAGTCGCAGGGCTGGCCGACCTTGTTGAAGTGGTCGGTCGGATCGCCGCCCGTCAGGTCGGCGCTCATGGTGAGCGTCTGGATGACCTGGGTGTAGAGCGGATCGCTCGGGCAGATGCCGAACTTCTGGGCGACCGGGCCGAGGTTGTCCTGGAGCTTCTGCGTGCCCATCAAGCCTGCGATGGTGCCGTCGGTGCCGTCGGCGAGCTTGAAGGTGACGATGCCGCTGTCGATCGGCAGGGTGATGTCGGTGCCCGCGATCGACATGTTCAGGTTGAGCGTGCCGGTGCCGCCGAAGTCGCCCGAGACCCAGTAGCCGTTCGACACGTAGCCGCCGCTGAACTTCAGCGTCGCGTTGCCCGGGATCGTCGTCGCGCCCGCGGTGAGCGAGGAGGGGACGACCGGCCAGCCGGTGTCGCTCGAGCCCCAGGTCGGCTGCGTCTTGTTGGCGCCGGTCTTGTCGCCGTGATCGTTGGCGATGAAGAGCTCGCCGGGGACGTTCGAGTTGTCGGCGGTGGTGTAGTTCGTGAGGTGGAGGAGCAGCGTGAAGCCGCCGTCCGAGATCGAGGTGTTCACCGTGGCCTCGGTGCCAGGCTTCAGCTGCTCGATCGTCTGCATGATGTGGCCGCCGAAGTTGTTGTCGATGCCACCGTTGCCGTCGAGGAGCATGTTCCCCGGCGCGCCGGCCACGCGCGAGCAGGTGTTGGTGTTGCTTTTCGAGTCGGTGAGCAAGGTGTCGCGCTGGTCGATGTCGAAGCCGTAGTCCATCCAGGCATTCGCATCGTGCTGCGTCGACGTCTTCGGCGACAGGCCGAGCTTGAGGGCGTTGACCGCGAACCACTTGTCCGTGCCCGTCGCCTGGGCCGAGGGGCGCGTCGGCGGCTGACGCGACGTGTAGCTCGGGGTGCCGGAGCCGCCGCCGCTGCTGCTCGAGCAGCCGGGAGCGACCGAGACGGCGGCCACCGCCGCGCCGGCGAGGGCCACGAGGGCCACAAGAGAAGAAGTACGCATGGTCACATCAACCTCCTCGAGACGAGAGTGCAGCGCGCGCCGGCTCCCCCCGAGCCGCTCTCGTCGCGACGAACCCGTTCGTCGGCGAGAGTGTGTTCGTCGCCCGCGTGCGAGCGCAAGAACGCTACCGAATGAGGTTCGATCGCGCAACCTCGAGACCAAGCGCGTCCGCGCTGGAATTCGGCCTGCGCGCGCGTCGGTCAGGCGAGCGTCATCGACCGTGATCGCGCTGTCGTGGTCGCCGAGGTGGGACCTCGACGGCGTCCCCTCGCGCCGTCGACCGCTCCGCGTCGATGCGACCCGGCGCGCCGTCGCGCTCGCCGCGGAGGAGGCGCCGCGATAGGCACCCCCGCGATGCCCGCAGAGTTCGTCCACCTCCACGTCCACTCGCAGTACTCGTTCCTCGACGGCGCGATCCGCGTGAAGGATCTCGTCAAGCGAGCGAGCGCGCAGGGGGCCAAGGCGGTCGCGCTCAGCGACCACGGCAACATGTTCGGCGCCATCTCCTTCTACAAGGCCAGCAAGGAGGCGGGGCTGAAGGCGATCCTCGGCTGCGAGCTGAACCTCGCGCCCGGCGAGCAGAAGGACGCGCGCAAGAACCCGAGCAGCGGGCCGGGCAGGCACCTGCTGGTGCTCGCGCGCAACGAGGAGGGGTACCGCAACCTGATCTATTTGGTGTCTCAAGGTTACGTCGAAGGGAAGTCGTCCGAGGGGATCCCGCGCATCGATTTCGATCTGCTCCAAGGGCGCACCAAGGGGCTCATCGGTCTGTCGGGGTGCATGGGGGGGGACGTCCCGCAGGCGATCCTCGAGCAAGGCGAGGGCGAGGGGCTGCGCGTCGCGGCGCGCTATCGCGACGCGTTCGAGCCCGGCTCGTTCTTCCTCGAGCTGCAGGATCACGGCCTCCCCGAGCAGCCGATCCTGAACGGAATCTTGAGGGGATTCGGCAAGCAGCTCGACCTGCCGTGCGTCGCGACCAACGACGTCCACTACCCGGCGAGGGACGACGCCGACGCGCACCTCTACCTCACGTGCATCGGCGCCGGCCGCACCTACGAGGAGATGAAGGACGGCCACCACGGCTCGCAGGAGATCTACCTGAAGACGCCGGAGGAGATGGCCTTCACCTTCCGCGACGACCCGCAGGCGATCGCCAACTCGCTGCGCGTGGCCGAGATGATCGAGCTGAAGCTGAAGCTCGGCACGCCGATGCTGCCGACCTTCAAGGTGCCCGAGGGGACCAGCACCGAGGACTATTTCCGCCACGTGGCGCGCGAGGGGCTCGAGGCGCGATTCGCCGAGTTCGAGAAGGTCGGCAAGCAGGTCGATCGCGAGGGCTACCGCCGGCGGCTCGAGTGGGAGCTCGACGTCATCTGCCAGATGAAGTTCCCCGGCTACTTCCTGATCGTCTGGGACTTCATCCGCTACGGCAAGGAGCACGGCATCCCCGTCGGCCCGGGGCGCGGCTCGGGCGCCGGCTCGATCGTCGCCTACGCGATGCGGATCACCGACCTGGATCCGATCCCGTACAACCTGCTCTTCGAGCGCTTCCTGAACCCCGAGCGCGTCTCCATGCCCGACTTCGACGTCGACTTCTGCATGGACAAACGCGGGCGCGTCATCGAGTACGTCGCGCAGAAATACGGCACCACCTCGGTCGGCCAGATCGCGACCTTCGCCGAGCTCAAGGCCAAGAGCGTCATCAAGGACGTCGGCCGCACCATGGGCGTGACGCCGCAAGACACCCAGCGGCTCGCCAACCTCATCCCGATGAAGGGGCCGGGGCAGACCTACACGATCCCCGAGTCGCTCGAGCGCGAGCCGAAGCTCAAGGCGCTCGTCGACACCGATCCGCGCATCGCGCAGCTGATCACGCAGGCGACCAAGCTCGAGGGGCTCACCCGTCAGGCCGGCATGCACGCCGCCGGCGTCGTCATCAGCGAGGGGCCGCTCTGGGATCACGTGCCGTGCTTCACCGGCGCGAACGGCGAGCTCGTCACCCAGTACTACAAGGAGGACGTCGAGGCGGCGGGCCTGGTCAAGTTCGACTTCCTCGGCCTCAAGACGCTCACGGTGCTCGACGTCGCGGTGCAGCTGATCAACGCGCGCCCCGACTGGCGCAAGAGGACCGCCGACACGGGCGCCTCGTTCGATCTTCACGCGATCCCGATGGACGATCTCGAGACGTTCAAGCTGCTGCAGAGCGGCGAGACCAAGGGGGTCTTCCAGCTCGAGTCGTCGGGCATGCAGGGGCTCTTCAAGGACCTGAAGCCCACGACGTTCGAGGACATCGTCGCCGCCGTCGCGCTCTACCGCCCGGGCCCGCTCGGCACCGGCATGGTCAAGGACTTCGTCGACTGCAAGCACGGCCGCAAGCCGATCACCTCGCTCCACCCGAAGGTCGACGACATCGTCCAGCCTACCTACGGCGTCATCGTCTACCAGGAGCAGGTCATGCAGATCGCGCAGAAGCTCGCCGGCTACTCGCTCGGCGGCGCCGACCTGCTGCGGCGCGCGATGGGCAAGAAGAAGCCCGAGGAGATGGCGAAGCAGAAGTCGACCTTCGTCGACGGCAGCAAGAACAACGGCGTCGCCGAGCAGGACGCCGTGCGCATCTTCGAGCTGCTCGAGTTCTTCGCCGGCTACGGCTTCAACAAGTCGCACTCGGCCGCCTATGGCTTGATCACGTATCAAACTGCCTATTTGAAGGCGCACTATCCGGTCGAGTTCCTGTGCGCCTCGATGACGGCCGACAAGGAGAAGATCGACAAGGTCGTCCGCCTCATCGCCGAAGGCCGCGCGATGGGCATGACGATCCTCGGCCCCGACATCAACGAGTCGGGGGTCGACTTCTCGGTCGTCTACACGCACCCCGCGGGAGGCGCGAAGGCCCCGCGCGGCTCGCGCGTGCACGACAAGCTCGGCCCGCGCGTGCGCTTCGGGCTCGGCGCCGTGCGCGGCATCGGCGAGGCGGCGATCCAGGCGATCCTGGAGGCGCGCGCGGCAGGCCCCTTCCGCGACCTGTTCGACTTCGCGGCGCGCGTCGACGCCAAGCGGCTCAACAAGTCGGTGCTCGAGGCGCTCATCCACTCGGGCGCCTGCGACGCGATGCTCCAGCCGCTCGGCGTCTCACGCGCGAGCGCCACCGCGTCGATCGA
>JAJXTK010000250.1 GCA_021783935.1 Myxococcales bacterium
GGTCGTGATCGGCAACTTCGATGGAGTGCATCGCGGCCACCAGCAGGTCATCGCGCGCGCGGCCGCGGACGCCGCGCGACGGGGCGCGACGTTGGCCGTGCTCACGTTCGAGCCGCACCCCGCCAGCGTGCTCGGTCGCCGGGCGCCGCCCGCGCGGCTGACGCGCCTGTCGCGCAAGGCGGAGCTGCTCGCGCGCTGCGGCGTCTCGCTGATCATCGCGCAGCGCTTCGACTTGGCCTTCGCCGCGCTCGCGCCCGACGCGTTCGTCGACGAGATCCTCGTCGGCGGGCTCGGCGCCGCGCAGGTCGTCGTCGGCGACGACTTCCGCTTCGGCGCGCGCCGGGCCGGCGATCTCGCGACGCTGCGCGCGCTCGGTGCGCAGCGCGGCTTCGACGTGGAGGTGCAGGAGGTGGTCGGCGACGAGCACGGCGCCTATTCGTCGTCGCGCGTGCGCGCCGCGCTGGCCGAGGGGGATCTCGTCGAGGCGCGGCGCGTGCTCGGTCGGCCGCACGCGATCGAGGGGAGCGTCGTGAAGGGCGACCAGCGAGGCCGGACGCTCGGCTTCCCGACGGCGAACCTCGCGCACGTGATCGAGACGCTCCCGTCGAACGGCGTCTACGCGATCGCGGTCGACGTCGCGCGCGGCGAGCGGGCTGACTTCGAAGCGCTCGCGACGGGCGTCGCCAACGTCGGCGTGCGCCCTACGATCGGCGGCGATCCGGCCGCGCGCGTCGAGGCGCACCTGTTCGACTTGGCCGAGGGCGATCGCGAGCTCTACGGCCGCGAGCTGCGCGTCCACTGGCTCGCGCGCCTGCGAGACGAGCGTCGCTTCGTCGGCCTCGACGCGCTCAAGGCGCAGATCGCGGCCGACGCCGTCGACGCGCGCGCCGCGACCGCGTCGCTCGCGCGCCCGGCGCGTGGCGGCTGGTTCTGAGCGCGCGCGCCGAAGCTCCTCGCTCGCGGTCGGCCGACCGACGCGTCCGCTCCCCCTTTCCGCCGAGCGCCGACGCACGTACGAGGGGGCGCATGCCGACCGACCACGCCGATGACCTCGACTCGTGGAGCAAGGGGGATCTGGTCGCGCGCGCCGAGGCGCTCGGCATCGTGGGCGCCGCCAAGTTCACCAAGCTCGAGCTCGTGGACGAGATTCGCCGGGTCGAAGGGGCGTCCGACCGCGGCCTCCTCGGCAAGGCGCGCGATCTGCTCCGGGGCGTGGTCGAGAAGGGGCTCGCGCGCGCGCTCGGCAACGAGCCGCCCAAGGCCGGCGCCCCCGCCATAGGGCGGGATCCGGCGGCCGCCGACGAGGTCGACGCCGAGGCCCGGCCCGAGCCGCCGCCTGGGCCGCTCGCCTCGCGCACGCTCGCCGAGATCCACCTGGCGCAAGGCGATCGGACGCGCGCGCGAGAGATCCTCGAGGCCGTCTTGCGCGCCCATCCCGACGACGCGGAGGCGCGGGCGATGCTGGACGTGCTCGATCGCCGTGCGGCGCGCGAGGGGCAGGTCGTCGCCTCCGAATCGACGCCCGGTGCGACGCAGGGGCCGGCCGGCGCCCAAGCGCTGTTCGCGGTGCGTCGCGAGGCAGCCACCGAGGCGCCGGAAGCTGCGCCCGCCGAGGTGGATCTCGACGCCCTGCGCGAGGCGAGCGCCGCGCCCCCCAGCGAGCCCGCCGCGCAGCCCGCGCCCGAGCCTGCCGTCCCTGCGCGCTACGACGTCGACGAGTGCGTGGCGATGCCCGTCGATGCGCGCACGCTCTACGTCTACTGGGAGACTCGTCCTGCGACGGTCGCGCGCGCACGCAAGGCGCTCGGCCCCGACGCCCAGCCCTCGCTGCGCGTGCTCGTCGTCGAGCCGGCCGTGCAGGGGCCCGCCGTGTCGACCCGCGACGTGCCGATCCCCGACGCGAGCCTCGCGGCTGGCGAGACCTTCGTCCGAGATCTGCCCCCCGCGGCGATCCTGCGGGCCGCGATCGGCCTGCGCGCCGGGGCTCGCTTCCTTCCCATCGCGCACACGACCGACGTCGAGGCGCCGCCCGAGGCGCCGAGCCCCGTCGCGGCGCACGAGGTCCGCGCCTGGGCGCCGTTTTCCGTTGCGAGCCCGCGGGCGGCCGGCGAGCCGAGCCCGCCCGAGCGCGTGCCGTCGCGGCCGATCGCCGAAGCGCAGCTGCCGGTCCCGCTGCCGGAGGCGCGGCCGGACTTCGCCGACCCCGCGAGCTTCGACGAGGCCGTGGTCGGGCACAGCGTCGAGCTTCCGCCGGAAATCCTCGGGCGCGGACTCTCGAGCGCCGAGCTCGCGGAGCAGCGCCTCCGCATCCGCATGGGCGCGGGCGCGCCCCCCGGGGACGTGACGCGCCGTGGCGCCGGTCCCGCCGAAGGCGCGAAGGGCGGGGCATCGGAGCTGTGGGCCGCGGCCGGATCGTCGGCCTGGGGCGCGCAGGGCCCCTCCAGGCTCCGTCGGTCGCCCTGACGCGGCGGCGATCGCTCGCTGCGCGGGACGTCGGCGCGGCGCTGTCGGCTTTCACTTGCGAGCGCGTGCCACCCGAGTAAGGTGTCGGCCGATGCCGGGGATGCAGCGCAAGCTCATCGTCGCCCTGCTCGCCGCGCTCGTCGCCTTCTTCGGCACGATGTCGCTCGCAGCGGCGGCGCCCGCGTCCGTGCGCCCCGCCAACGCCGGTCCTGCGGCGCCGGGGACGTACGCGGCGCGCTACGGCGCCCCGATGTGCGACGATCGCGGCGCCTCGTCCTACGCAGCCGAGCCGACGCCTCCCTCCGTCGATGGCGGCGAGCTCGCCGTCGCGCCCGACGGCGAGGTCCACGTCGCCTCGCCGTGCAGCGTCGCGGTGTCGGCCGAGAAGGGCGGCACGCCGGTCCCCTCACACCACGTTCGTGCCGTCAGCGTGCATGCGGCCGACGTCGCGCTGGTGCCGTCGCCCATCGCCGTTCCCGCGGCGGTCGGCGAGCCGACCACCCTCGATCGTCCCGCGACCGACGGCGCCCTTGACGGCCACGCGCAGGGCGACAGCCCCCCTCCGCGACCGATCCCCTGGCGTCGCTGAGCGGCACGCGCAGGGCACACCCTCGAACACTTGCCCGTTCGCCCGACCGCCGCCGCCCCTGGCGACGCCCGCCGAGGGCTTTGGCCTGACCCGCGCTTCGCGGCTCGATGGCCGCGAAGCCTGGCTTCGATGACGTAGGCGCGCGCGATCGACGTCGCGGATCCTCGAATCCATCGCGGGTCGCCCGTTCGTCGCCGCGCCCGACCAAGCCGCACCCGCGAATCTGACATCGCGCGTCGGCTGCAGTAGACACCCCGACCGAGAACCGTGGCGCCCTGCGCCAAGACCACGCGGCGCGCCGTTCAAGGGCCGCCGCGCGCGGACGAGAAGCGGCCGCCCCGTGGCGCCGCACCCAATGGAGAGCACATGTCGAACCTGATGAACAAAGGGACGGCCATCGTCGGCTTCGTCCTCAGCTTCGTGACCGGCGCCGGCTTCATGTACGCCGTCGACCGCAGCGACAAGGCGAAGGAAGAAGCGACGGCCGACAAGGCCAAGGGGGGCTCGGAGCCCGCGGGCGGCGTCTGGAAGCAGGACGCGGCGATCCCCATCACCAGCGACGATCCCGCGCTCGGCCCGAAGAACGCGCCGGTCACGGTCGTGATCTTCAGCGACTATCAGTGCCCCTACTGCAAGCGCGTCGAGCCGACGCTCAAGCAGCTGCGCGAGCAGTACGGCGACAAGGTCCGCCTCGTCTGGAAGGACCTGCCGCTCGAGTTCCACAAGAACGCGATGCCGGCCGCCGTCGCGGCGCGCGTCGCCTTCATGGTCAAGGGCAACGACGCCTTCTGGAAGGTGCACGACACGCAGTTCGAGAACAACACCACGCTCTCGGACGAGAACTACGTGAAGTGGCTCGCCGAGGCGGGCGTCAGCAAGGCCGACTACGAGAAGAACAAGGCGGCCGCCGAGGCGAAGGTCAAGGCCAGCGCCGACCTCGCCAAGCAGCTCGGCATCCAGGGCACGCCGAACTTCATGATCGACGGCGAGGCGCTGACCGGCGCGCAGCCGATCGACAAGTTCAAGCAGACCATCGACGCGCACATGAAGAAGGCGAGCGAGCTCAAGGCCGCCGGCACGCCCGACGCGGAGCTCTACGCCGCGATGGTCAAGAACTTCTACAAGGCCGCGCCGAACAAGCCCGAGCAGCCGGCGGAAGAGCCCGACGACTTCACGGTGTGGAAGGCGGAGGTCGGCGACGCGCCCGTGCTCGGCAAGGCCGACGCGCCGGTCACCATCGTCACCTTCAGCGAGTTCCAGTGCCCCTACTGCAAGCGCGTCGACCCGACGCTCATGCAGCTCAAGAAGGAGTACGGCGACAAGGTCCGCCTCGTCTTCAAGCTCAACCCGCTTCCCTTCCACAACCGCGCCAAGCCGACCGCCGAGTTCGCGTTCGAGGCGCTCGCCGAGAAGGGCAACGACGGCTTCTGGAAGGCGCACGACAAGCTGTTCGACCTGCAGCCGAAGCTCGAGGACTCCGACCTCGAGCAGGCCGCGAAGGACCTCGGCCTCGACTGGGGCAAGGTCTCCGACGCGATGAAGACCGACAAGTGGAAGGACAAGATCGCGGCCGACATGGACCAGGGCGAGGCGCTCCAGGTCCGCGGTACGCCGCACTCGTTCGTCAACGGTCGCGTCGTCAACGGCGCGGTGCCCTACGAGAAGTTCAAGAAGATCGTCGACCAGGAGCTGCCGAAGGCCGAGGCGCTGATCAAGGCCGGCACCCCCGCCACCAGCGTCTACGCGGAGATCATCAAGAACGGGAAGATCGTCTCGAACACGCCGCTCCCCATTCCGGCCTACTCGCCGTGGCGCGGCGCGAAGGACGCGAAGGTCGTCATCCAGGTCTTCAGCGACTTCCAGTGCCCGTTCTGCAGGCGCGCCGAGTTCGACACCCCCGGACCCGACGGCAAGGTCGATCCGAACGCCGCGGGCATGAAGGTCGCGTGGGACAAGTACAGCGACAAGATCAAGGTGGTCTGGCGCAACTTCCCGCTCAGCTTCCACAACCGTGCGGAGCCGGCGGCGCAGTTCGCGATGTGCGCCTTCAAGCAGAAGGGCAACGACACCTTCTGGAAGATCCACGACGATCTCTTCCAGTCGCAGCCGAAGCTCGAGGACGCAGACCTCGAGGCGATCGCGAAGAAGGAAGGCCTCGACTGGGCGACCTGCAAGAAGGCGATGGACGAGCACACGTACAAGACCGAGATCGACGCCGACCAGAAGGACGGCGGCTCGGTCGGCGTGACCGGCACGCCCGCGTTCATCATCAACGGCAAGTCGGTCGTCGGCGCGCAGCCGTTCGAGGCCTTCCAGAAGGCCATCGACGCGGCGCTCGCAAAGGCGAAGTGACCGCGTAGCGAGCAGGTCGCGGTCGCCGCGCCCGCTCATTGCCGCGACCGTCAGGGAGCCCGGCCATTCCACGAAGGAGTAGCCGGGCTCACCTGCGTTCAGGGCAGTGACCGTCGCGCGCGCCACTGCTATGCACCGCGCCCCCGTGTCCACGAAGGTCCCGCTGCCGCCGTGGTCGTCGCGCACGTCGAGCGAGAAGCTCGCGCACGTGCTCGGCGTCTGGTTCGGCTGCGGACACTTCCCGGGCGCGCCGGGCACCGCGGGGACCGTCGGCGCGATCCCGCTCTATCTGTTGCTTCGCCCGCACGGGCTCTGGCCGGTCGCGATGGCGGCCGTCGTGGTGAGCGCCGTCGGCACGTGGGCGTCGTCGATCGAGTCGCGCGTGTTGAAGACGAAGGATCCCCAAATCGTCTGCATCGACGAGGTCGCGGGGGTGCTCGTCACCTGGCTCGCCGCGCCGGTCGGCTGGAAGGGAACGCTCGCCGGCTTCGTGCTGTTTCGCCTCTTCGATCAGCTCAAGCCGTGGCCCGCGCGCTGGGCCGAGCGCACGCTCCCGAGCGGCTGGGGCGTGATGTTCGACGACGTCTTCGCGGGCCTCTGGGGCGCCGCAGTGCTGCTCGCCGCCACGCACGTGCCTGCGACCGCGCGATGGCTCTCGTGACGGAGCCGGCGAGAGGAACAGGAGGGGAGCAACGCTAGAAGGTCGGATTTCTGGGAGCCTCGAACGACGCAGCCCAGCCCCCTCTCGTCTCCTCCCCTCCTTGCCTCCCTGTTGCCTTTCTCTGGCGCGCCGCTCACGCCGCGCGCGCGCGCCCGCGCCGCAGACTCAACAGCACCGCCGGCAGGAACACCACGGCGGTCGTGAGGCAGGCGATCTCGCCGAGCACGGCGACGACGCCGAACGAGAAGAGCGCGCGGTTCTCGGCGACCAGCAGCGACGAGTAGCCGATGATCGTGGTGAGCGAGCAGAGCCCCACCGCGCCGCCGGTCGATCGGATCGCGCCCGTGACGTCGCGCGAGCCGTCCTGCGTGAAGCGCGACATGATGTTGACCGAGTAGTCGACGCCGATGCCGAAGGTGATCGGGAAGGCGATGAAATTGGCGAAGTTGATCTTCACGTCGAGCGCCAGCGTCAGCGCCGCGAGCCAGAGCACGCCGACCACCAGCGAGCCGATCACGTAGAGCGTCGAGCTGCTGCGGCGCAGCACCAGCAGCACCACCGCGATGACCCCCGCGAGCGCCGCCGCCGTCGCGAGCGGACCGTCGCGCTCGATGGACGTGATGATGTCGGCCGACAGCGGCTGCGAGCCGGCGACGCGGGGCGCCTCGTGCCCGGGCGGCTCGGCCGCGCGGGTGATCGCGCGCAGCCGCTTGGCGAAGTCCACCAGCGCGTCGCCTCGCCACAGCGCGCCGGTCGTGGTCTTCGGGTAGACGAGCACGGCGCGGTCGAGCCGCCCGTCGCGCTCGCGAAGCCCCGTGGTGAACGTCGCCGGCAGCTGGTCGCCCGTGACCGGCTCGATCCTCTTCGCGCTCTGCCCCTCGGTGCCTTCGCCGAGCACCTCCTCGAGCTGCTGGCGCTTGTCCGGGTCGATCGACTCGCGGATCTTGGGCGTGAGCATCGCGCGGATCACCTCGGTCGTCGCGATCTTCGCCTCCTGATCGCGCGGCAGCACGTCGTCTTCGGTGGTGACGCGCGCGACGATGTCATCGAGCGGCGGCTTCTTCGCCGCCTCTCGCAGCGCCGCGGCGGCCGCGTCGGCCTCGGCGCGCGAGTTGGTGAGCACCACGATCGGCGAGAGGTAGCGCCCGAGCAGGACGTCCATCTTTGTGCCCCAGTACCCCTCGCCGGACACCATCGTGTCGGCGCGCCGGAGCTTCGAGAAGTCGTACTCGAGGCGCGTTCGATCGAGCTTGCGCAGCTTCCATCCGGCCGCGCCCGTGATCAGCACGCCCGCGACCACGACCGGCAGCGGGTAGCGCGCCACGAAGCGCGCAACGTACGCCATGATCCCCCACTCCGGGTTGCCCGGGCGAGGCGCGCTCTTTCCGCCACGATCGATCCACGCGATGAGCGACGGCATCAGCACGAAGGCGCTCCCCCACGAGAGCAGCATGCCGATGCCGCCGATGACGCCGAACTGCCGAAAGCCGCGGAACTGCGTGATCACGAGCGCGGTGTACGCGGTGCCGGCGGCGAGCGCGGCGGCGAGCGTCCCGGCGCGCGTGCCCCAGACGCCGGTCACGATCGAGTCCTCGACGCCGAAGCCACGGCGCCGCTCCTCGGCGTAGCGGGCGAGCAGCACGATGCCGAAGTTGATGCCGTTGCCGACGATGATCGAGCCGAGGAACGCGGTGTTCGAGTTCAGCGACTCGACGCGGAAGGGGGGGAGCGTGACGATCGCGAAGGCGTACGCGGTCGCGAGGAGCAGCGGCGCGATCAGGATCGGCACGCTCCGCCACCAGCGGAAGTAGATGATGATGACCGCGATGACGGCCGCCACGACGAGCAGCGACGAGACCGTGAGGTCGGCGACCAGCGCCGAGAGCTCCTCGACCGAGATCGCGACGTCGCCCGTGTAGCCGAGCCGCATGCCAGGCGCGTAGCGATCGGGGCCGCCGAGCGCGGCGAGATCGGCCTTCACGCGATCGAGCAGCCGGTGGGCCTTCGAGGAGCCGAGCTCGTAGCCTCCGACCTCTACGAGCAGCAGCGTCGTGGCGTGCGCGGGATCGGTGAAGCGGTCGTTCGGGAAGCGACCGACCGACTCGTCGCGCCCTCGGTACTTGTCCTCGATGTCCTTGAAGTCGACGGGCGGCGGCTTCTCGTCGTCGTCGAGGCTCGCCCCCATCGCGTGCGCGGCCTCGAAGTCCTTGCGCGTCTGGACCCGCTCTTGGATCGTCTTCAGGTCGTCGAGCTCGAGGTACAGCGGCGCGTGCTTCTTGACGAACGCGCGCTCGCGCGCGACCCCCGTTCGGGCAGCTCGCACGAGGTCGGGCGGATAGGTGCGCACGCGCGCCGCGAGATCGTCGAGCAGGCGCTCGGCGGCCGGCAGGTTCTTCGGGTCCTTCGCTTCGACCAGGACGCCGAGGTACTGCATGCCCGGCATGCGCGCGCGCAGCTCCTGCAGCGCGACCACGCTCGGCGCGCTCGGCGGGAGCAGTTCGTCGAGGTCGCTCTTGAGGTGCGCATAGAGCCACGCCGTGCGCCAGACGGCCGGCACCGCGAGCACCAAGATC
>JAJXTK010000251.1 GCA_021783935.1 Myxococcales bacterium
CGGCGACTGCGAGGCGTCGGGCGACGGGCGTGGCCTCACACCTCACACGAGCCCGATCTCGTCCGCTGTTCTTGACTGGTAGGCGGTTGACAAGCGCACCTACCCGTGCCCGACGCCGTGCTCCTTCGGAAGCGCCATCGTCATCTCGACGGCGCGAAGATCGATGCGATCCTCATCGAGAAGTTCGCGGCTCTACCCGGGCAGCTCCGACGCGGCGCCGAGCTCCTCGCAGAGAGCCGCTCCCGGCGCGTCGACGACGTCTCGATCGCGATCCGGCAGATCCTCGAAGCGAGGCGCCTCCCTGTGAAGCTCCTCGCCACCATCCTCGCCGCGTACGACCGCGAGCGGCACGCGTCCGCCTTCGGCGTCGCGCAGGCGCTCACCCTCGCCGCGCAGGACATGTCCCCCGAGGTGCGACTCGATCTCGAGCGCGCTGCGGGGGAGTTCGTGGCGGAGGCGGAGCTGGGTTAGTCTGGCTCATACTCGAAGCCCCCACCTGTCGTCGTTACGGGTGGGGGCTTTCTCGTACCCATCGGACCGCGGCGGCCCAGCCGCGATACTCGCCGAAATCTAGCTAGGTCATGTTCCTCAACGTTGGGGCGGCGACTCAACGCGACGGCTCCGCGCGTCCAAGATCGCCGCGGCACTCAGCAACATCTACCGGTGGACATGCCAACCGGCGGAGCTGAAGCTGCACACCGCGTGCTCGCGGGCGTCGTCACGCTGCACCCACGCCGCGAGCCCCGCTACGGCGTGCACGTCCACTTCAAGCCCGGATCGTCGAGGTTGAGGTCGGCTAGGTGCATCGCGTCCGCACCGGCGAAGTCGCCGTAGACGTGTCGGCCGTGAACGCTCATGCGCTGAATGGTGTAGGGAATCCCCAGATCGACTCGACACTTCTTGTTCGTCGAGAGGTCTAGGACCACCATCGTGGTCGAGCCGTCGTAGACCGCCGTGTTGCTCGACGGGTTCGGATCGAGCCCGTCCGGGATCTCGTTCCACACCGCGATCTTGCCGTCGGTGGACGGGTACGTCTTCGCACGCGGCGCGTCGGGCGAGTCGAACGTCAACCGCGCTGTCGTACCCGCGGCGAGATCTCGCAGGTAGATCTCGCCGCCGCTCCGACTCACGTAGTCCGACAGCCGCCCCGGCGGGTCACGGTAGTCGACCCAGACGTACCAGCGTCGATCCGGCGAGAGCTCGCCGTCGAACTGCGCGCCTCCGCCGGCGTCGATGGCTGTGACCTGCCCGGTCTCCTGGTCCGTGAACGTCACGATGCCGCGATCGCTGTCGCAGCAGAGCACGCCGCGATCGTTTGCGGCCATGTTCACGCAGAAGAACGCACCCGGGACGAGCGTGCGCACGGCCCCCGTAGACAGACTGAGGCTGCGTAAGCCAACGCCATCCTCGGCCCAAAACAGGTACTTCCCGTTTAGTGAGGTCGCGAAGGGGCCCGGCGCGGACGCCCCGCCCCAGCGAATTCGATAGGCCGGCTTCCGTTCTCCCGTGACGACGCTCATGACCTCGAGCTGGAAGAACTGAGTTGCGCCGCTCTGGTCGACCAGAACGTAGGCCGCGAGGTCTCCGCTGAGGGACGGCTCCGCAACACCATACTGACCTACACCCGCCTTGATTGGGTTTCTCACAAGCAGCGAGCTGCTCGTGTCGCCCACCCTCGTGAAGAATAGCCCATCATCGCCGTAGTCCGCGACGGCCGACTCGGTATACGCGTGCATCAGCGACGGTCGCCCCGAGTGCACCGGCCAGTTGAGCGCAATGCGGCAACCCGTGCCGCAGCTCGGCTGCCCATCGGGCCCAGCCTGCGGATAGGTCGCGGGGGCAGTGAGGTGCCAGACCGGATCCCACACGGGCTGCACCTCGGCGTCGCTGGCCGAGTCGACCGAAGCCCCCGCGTCGCGTGCGTCGGCGACGTCGCCGACGCCGCCGTCGGCGGGCGAACCCTGCCCCCCGGGGCTGGAGCACGCGGGCCACGCCGCCGCCACGAACGCCGAGCCGCAGAGCAGCCCGACGATCGACAGCAGCCGACCCTTCATCGCACAACCTCGGCAAGCTCGACCCACGCGCCGCTGCGACGCGCGCTCAGGCCGGCCCCGTCGTCGCGCTGCACCCACGCCGCCAGCGCGTGCTCGCCGGCGCGGGCGATCGTGGCGCCGCGCAGGTCGAAGATCGGCCCGCGCGTGCTCGACGGGCTCGCGAGCGCGTAGAGCCGGTCGCCGAGCGCGTCGTAGCGCAGCGCCGTGAGGCGGCCGGCGTTACGCGCCATCCGCGTCACCGTTGGCGAGCCAGGGTTCGAGAGGTCGATCTCGAACAGATCCTCGTCGCGCGAGAGCAGCACGTACCCGCCCTTCAGTGAGACGATGCGCTGGGCCTCGTCTTCGCGCTCGCCGCCGTGCGGGCAGGTGAAGTCGCCGTTGGTGCGGATGGTCACGGGAGTGATCGTGCCATGCTCGTCGTCCAAGAGCCCGATCGCGGTCACCCAGGGCCGGCGCGCTCCGGTCCCGCGGGTTACGAGCGCGACGCCCCGCGTGGTCGCGACCACCCAGCCGTCGCCGAAGGCATCCAGCGCAACTGGCGCGCCACAGAGCGGCTGGGGCTTGGTGAGCGTTGGCTTGCCTCCCAGCGTGCTGGCGAGCGAGACGCCGTTCGGGCTCGCCACGAGCGCCTCGCCGCCGTGCGCCGCGATCGCGAACACGCCGGGCGCCCGCAAGGAGACGTCCTCTTGCGTCGTGATGCGGCCGGCCGCGACGCTCGCGATCCGATGGCGCGACACCTCGCCACCGCCCGCGACCCACACCGTAGCGCCGTCGAGCGAGAAGTCGGACGCGACTTCCTTGATGACGCCGCTCGCCACGAGCGCGCCGGCCGTCTCCTGGCAGCTTCCCCCCGCGCCCGCGCAGCTGGTCAGGCCGGGTCCGCTCCACCACGCGCCGCTCCCGAGCGCGCAGCGCGCGCCACCGAGCACGTCGCCCGCCGGGCAGCTCGCCCCGCCGCGGGAGCTGCGCGCGAGCACTTCTTCCACGTCGTCCCAGCCGAGCTCGTCGCGCAGCCGGACGATCGTCGACGACGTGCGCGCGGCGCTCACCCCGACGCTCGCGATCTCGACCCCGCTGATGTCGGCGAACACCGTTGACCCGTCGGCGTCGAAGGTCGGCGCCGCGGTGTCGGCGCGCAGGCGGTCGGCGACGCCGATCGCGCCGCCGGGCGCGAAAGGGGCGCCCCAGACGTCGTCGTGCGCGTGCTCCTGCGCGTCGAACCCGCCCGAGAGGATCAAGCCGCGGCCGTCGGTGGCGACGGAGAGGCGCGCGCCCAAGCGCGCCGGGAAAGTTCCCGGGAAGTGCCGAATGCCGCCGCCAAAGACGTCGATCGTGACGACCTCGCTCGTCGTGGCACCTGCAGCCGGCGGCAGCGCCGCGTAGAGCGTCGCGCCATCGAGTACCATCGCCGTGGCGCTGCCGAGCAACGGGAGCCCGCCGTCGGCGACGCCGCGAACCCAGACGCCTGCGTCGGGGTCGTAGCCGTAGACAGCCGCATGGGTCGGATCGACCAGCCCCGCGAAGTTGCCGCGCGCCCCGTGGAGCAGCACGGCGTCGTCGCCGACCGCGATCGGCAGCACCCCCTGCTGCACGACCGCGTACTCGAACGCCGTGCCACTCGTCGCGGTCGTCGCGAGTCGGGCCCAGCGCGAGGCGCCGTTGGCATTCCCGCGCTCGATCCAGAGCACATCTGGCTCGGCCATCGTGCTCGTGCCCGAGGGTAGCAGGAGGAGCCCGTTCGGCGCGTTTGCGCCGGCGGTGACGACCCGCGACAGCAACACGGCGGTTCCCGTCGAGGAGCCGACCCAGGTCTGCGCGAGGTCCGCGGACAGGGTCACGGTTGCCGCAGACCCGACGTATGGCCGCAGGACCGCGTGCTCCTGCAGCGTGTTCCCCGCGCTCGCGAGCACGCGCAGCCCCGTCTCCCACGCCGACGACTTCGGCAGCCAGCCCGGCGGATCGCTCGCCGCTCCACGCACGAAGTCGCGCCAGTGCTTGAGCAGGAAGCCCGGTGTCAGGCAGGGGATCGCCTCGATCCTCCCGGGGACGCCGTGAAGCACGTGCCCCTCCTGGTCGGTGAACGCCGAGCGGAGCCGGCGGCTCTTCACGTTCGAGAGGTTCATCAGCTCAGGGGCGACGGACGGCGACTCGGGATCCGGGTAGGGCCCGGCGGCCGAGAAGTACGGGACGGCCTGCAACTGCATCTCCGTCCAGAAGACGTACGCGTTTCTGCTCGTCCTCTTTGCGAGCGCAGCGGGCGAGTAGTCTGGCGTCCCGTCGGACTTGAGCGCGAAGTCGAAGTCGCCGGCGCCGAAGTGCGCGCTGGCCGAATTCGGCGGATAGGCGATCAGCTCCTGCTGCCAGCTCCACGTCGCGGAGGACTTCCGCGGCTCCTGCGGAAACGCCGACCAGGTCGGGCCGTCGGAGCAGTAGCCTTGCGGGTCCAGGGCGCAGCCGGGCCGCGCGAGCTCACGCCAGCCGCGCCCCGTCTGATCGAAGTGACTAGCGACCGTGAGCTCGTGCCGATAGCAGGTGCCCCGCGTTGAGTCATCGAGGCAGGTCACAAGGTCCGCCTCTCCATTCACGTCGAGCGGGCAGCCGCAGCGGTAGGCCTTGGCCGCGAACGCCTTCTCCTTATCGTCCGGCGCCGGATCGTTGTGGCTGATCCCGAAGCCGAGATCGCCCTGCACCGTCAGCGTCGGTCCTCCCTTTGGATCGCCGATCACGGCCGCGCACGCGGTACCACGCGGCCCGGGCAGCGACGGCGGCGCGGTCGGGTACGGGTCGCACGTGTCTCCGCGATAGAGCACGCCAAGCACGTGCGTGCCCTCTCCGGGCGCCCAGTTGGTCGACTGACCCCAGCGATTGCGGTCGGCCTGGGCCAGGTCCGGGACGGTCGGGCACAGGTCTTCGCCCTCGGTCAGGCGATCGCCGTCGCGGTCGAGGAATCCTCCGCGCGTGACGCGTCTTGCGCTCGCAAGATCACCCGCATGCGACTGGAACAGCGGCAGGCCAACGCCCGGGTCAAGGTCGCTCGCCGCATGAAGAGTCGCCGTGCCTCCTGCGACGTACGGATTGTGGAACTCAGGATCAGGGTCGCAGAGATCCGCAAGACCATCGCCGTCGGTATCTAGGACCGGCCCGTCATTCGCCAGACTCGAGCAGGTGTCTTCGCGATCCTGGCAGGAGTCATCGGGAGACCCAATGCACTTGCCCGTGTGGACATTCTGTTGTGGATCTCGCCACGCGTCCTCGGGTGAGACGGAGAGTTCGGAAATCCCGTCGCCATCCACGCTCGGGTAGAAGAAACGACCGCCTCCGAACACCGACGCAAGCGGGCTAGGTTCGTCCGACGCACCGTACGTGGAACAGTCCGCACCGGCGCCTCCATGGAAACAGTCGGCCTCGACCAGCTTGTCCCACGGAAAGCCGACGCAAGCGCCGGTCGCGTCCCTCACGAGGCACCCGAGATTGTTAGGCAGAAGGTGCTTCGCGAACGGCGCGGCCGAGCCAAGCGTGGCGTACGCACAGGCGTTGTAGAAGTAGCCGTTCGTGTCCATCGGGGCTTGCGAACCCGTTCCCCATTGCACCTTGGCAATGTGGAACAGCGGATTGTCTCCGCGCACAGCGCCGTCGCCGCGTGCATTGTCTTGGCTGAAACCCTTGTACGATCGTTCACCAGGATCGAAGTACTCGTGATGTTTTCCGGCGGACGGGTACAGAACGGGCTGGGTTCCCTCCATTCTTCCAAGAGCCGGATACTCGTTCCACTTCACAATCGCAGTGGTGCTCCCGATCGTTTCGTACGAAATGAGGTCACAGGTGTCGGAAGCGCCCAAGCACCAACTTCGCACTCCCTCGCAGTATCCGACCGGAGACCCATTAGGGTCGCACGTCAGCGATCCGTACTGAGGCGTGCCGAGCTTCGTCTGCCAGCTGCCGCGGTATCCACCCCACTCTTCGCTGTTCATGCCATTAAAGCGCTCCACGGCGGCCATCCACTTCCCGCCGATTTGCGCGATTCGGACATCGACGTCGACCGACTGGCTGTCTCCCCAATGTGCATCGGTGTAGGGTGTGGCATCGCGGAAGCCACCATCTCGGGCGTAGAGCTCGCCGAAGCGGAAATGGATCACGTCGGTTGCTGCCGAGCTCGTCAGCGTAGGCGCGGAGCCTGGGGGGAGTATATTCGCGGCGGTTTTATCGGCATTCCACGGCGCGAACGGCTCGAACGGTCGAAGCGAAAGCGGATTGTCACTATCGTTGTTGGCGCCCTTGTTCTCGTCTGAGTCGAAGTAGTACTTGGGCTGAACGCACTTGGCGATGATCGATTCGACCTCATCATCGATCCCATTGCCATCCTCATCGGCCGCGCAGTCGAGTGCTGCGGCCGTCTGCATAGCCTGGCGCGCGGGAAGGAAAGGCGTTCGCGGCAGCACGCACAACGCTGAGGGCGCCACCTGCTTGATGTCGAATTTCGTCACATCATAGCCTGCGATGGCGTTGATACCTGCTTGGTCAAGGGGCGGGACCGACGCGCGAGCGTGGCCCGCAACGCCCCCGAGGGTGACAAGAATCCCAAGGGTCATCGCCGCAAGTCTTCGAGATGAAGTAACGTGAGCGGAGGCCGAGATCTGACATTGCACCTGACCTGGTTTGTACATCGTTCGGCCCTCTCTTCGATTGGGAGACACTGAGGTCGGCCGTTCGGCGTTGCTGGCGTCACCATCCAGCCCAAGCCTGGCTGCCGCACAACCACTGCGCGCCGAGTACGCTACCGCTCGTACGCCTTCGCACGCGGCGTTCACAGCCTACCAAGTGGACGAACTGGGCACCGCGGTCAACGCGGACATGCCCCTACTGGGCATTCAGCGCCGCCGATTTCCGTCCTGCCTGCGGACCCCAAGCCAGTGCACATGTATCCAGACCTCCTGACCTCCACAGGCCAACCGCTTGAAATCGTTCGAAGTCGTTCCGCAAGCCGTGATGCCCAATTTCGGCCCGGTCGGGCCCGCGGAGCGACGCTTGCGCAGCGAGGCTCCGCGCCTCCTCCCTCGCTGGCATCACGACGACGCGCCCAAGTCAGGAGGTCTGGAGTCATGACGACCATCATCTTCCCCCCTCCCGACCGGCATACCGCACGGAGTGTCAATCGGCGTCAGTGCCCGGCGCGCTGGATACGTCGGCCAGCCGCGTTCGCGGGAACACAGGGGCGGCCTCGTGGCTAATGACGGATCGTCACGTTACCCAGAAACGCCCGCTCAAATTGCGCTGATCGAGAACCGCCGCTCATGGCTCACATCAAGCGCTGCGAAGATCATGAAAGGCTCGTCCTGGAGCACGATCGGCGTCACTCGAACGAGGAGATCGAGGTCCTGGCCCGCTGCCTCGCGCCGAATGCGACACTCGCGGAGCCCGCTGCCGCCCGCGAGCGCCGCGGCGAGCCTGTGCGCGGCGCCGCAGTATCGGCACGCCGCGCTCGTGCCGCAGCCACCCACGCTTGCGGCGGCGGTCACGCATTGAAGCATCTCGCCAGGACGTCCGCCCACTTCGAGCGGGAGCCCGTGCGACAGCATGTAGCCGCGGAGCGCCTCGTTGATCAAGACGACCTGCCGGTGCCTGTTGAGCACGGTGACGAAGCCCAGCACTGCGTCGAGTAGCGGCCCGACGATCGGCGACGTGCGAAGGATCGTGATCTGCCGTTCGAGCTCTTCGGCCGTGGCGCGCTCCGCCGGCAGGAACTCCGTCGGAAGCGGGCTTGGTGCGCGCGGACTGTCGATGACCATTGCGTCGTCAGCTCCGGACGTCGCGTCGTGACCTCGTTGAGCCAGCGTGACCGTCCTCGTGCTCGAACTATCCCACCGAATCGCCTAAGAGCCAATCATTGCTACGTCAAGCTCCCGGGTACCGCGACCGTGCACCGTGCGGGCGGCGCCGCCTGCCGCGCTCGTTCGAGGAGCTCGGTGCTGCGCGCTGCATCGCCTGCAGGTCCGCATCGGACCGTGCGCGAAGCACGTAGCGCCCCACAACAAGCTCGGCACGGCTCCCCACGAGCGAGCGGACGGCGCAGCGGACCACGCGCGAGGTCACGAGTGGAGGGTAGCGCGACGCCGCGGAGAGCAAGCGGAGTCGCCCGCGGGAGTCGCGTCGCCCGCCTCACTTCGCCGTGATGAGCACGTTGTCGATATCCCAGTCCGCGCCGCAGCAATCGCCGCAGCCGTTGTAGAAGCTGAACTCGATGCTCACGGACAGGTTGTTGATGTACGGCGTGAGGTCGTACGTCCGGTGCGCCCAAACGGACGCCGGCCAGGGCGCCGCGAGGTTGGTCCAGACCCCGGTGTCGTCCTTCACCCAAAGGCCGAAGGAATCGAGGCTACCGTACGTGCCGACGTCGTCGAAGGCGAGCGTCGCGTGGGTGTAGCCGCGCAGATTCACTGAGGGGATCATCCACGTCCGGCCGGTCACGTTGCAACCGGTGGCCAAGTTGCCGCCCCAGTTGCCATCGTACGAGTAGCTGCCACTCGCGGCCGTGGTGTTTGTACGGCTCCAGAACCCCGAAGACCCCCAGTTGCTCGTC
>JAJXTK010000252.1 GCA_021783935.1 Myxococcales bacterium
CGCTAGAATTCTTAGGGAACCCGTTCGTGCGCGAGGATCTGGTTCAACCAGCGTTCGAGGGGCGAATCATCGGCGAGGCTTCTGCGCGCCCCCGCGGGGCGTCGTCGGCGGCTCGATCTCGGCTCGCGTGGCGGGCGCCATCGCGCGCTCGAGCGCGCTCGCCATCTTGATCTGCGCGAGCTCGAGCGCCTCGGGATCGTCGCTCGCGAGCAGCGCTCCGAGCTCCTCGACGCTGCTGAAGCCGAGCTGGGAGACGGCGCGATCGAGCGTGCCCCGGAGCGCGCCGTGCAGCGCGTCGGCCGCAACCTGCTCGCTGAGCGCCTCGAGCGCGTGGTCGTCGACGTCGAGCGAGAGGAACGCGCCGAGCTCGCCGACCGCGTCGATCACGGCGTCGTAGGTCAGCGCCGCTTCGGGGTCGGCGGCGTCGGGGAAGACGAAGACGCCGCGCTCGTCGTCGTGACGGGCCAGCACGACCGGCCCGATCGCGTCGGCGAGCGCTTCGATCACGACGTCGGGCTCGCTCTCGAAGGGCACCTCGAGGAAGACGAGCGCCCCGTCGTCGAGCTCGCGCACGTCGAGCTCGTCGTCGGGCTCGAAGCCGGGGATGCGTACGAGCGCGACCGCCTGCAGCGTCATGCGAGGGGTCATACACGAACGCGCGTCGGCGCGAACGCCGTCGGCCGAAGGCGGCCGAAGCTCGCGCGCCGCACCCGCACTGCCGTAGAGTGCGCTCGATGGTCGAGCCGAAGCACGGTCCGGTGGGCGACGGGGCGAAGCGCGTGGGGCTCTTGGTCGGGCGCGAGCGGAGCTTCCCCGACGCGCTCATCGCCGAGGTGGCGCGCCGCGGCGCGGGCGTCGTCGCCGAGTACGCGAAGCTCGATCTCACGGCCGTCGACGCGCCGCCTGCCTACGACGTGCTGGTCGATCGCATCAGCCACGACGTGACCTGCTACCAGCCGGTGCTGAAGCTCGCGGCCCTCGCCGGCACGCGCGTCGTCAACAACCCGTTCTGGCGCATCGCCGACGACAAGGCGATCGGCACGGCCCTGGCAAAGCGCCTCGGCGTCCCGGTGCCCAAGACGTACGTGCTGCCGTCGAAGGACTACGGCCCCGACGTGTCGACCGAGAGCCTCGGCAACCTGGTATTTCCGCTCGGCTGGGAGTCGATGGTCGCCGAGCTCGGCCTGCCGCTCTTCCTCAAGCCGCACTGGGGCGGCGGCTTTCGCGACGTGCACCGCGTGAGCTCGCTCGAGGAGCTGTGGAGCGTCTACGACCGCACCGGTCGGCTCACGATGATCGCGCAGGAGGCGATCGAGTGGACGCACTACGTCCGGTGCATCGTGGTCGGGCGGCGCGAGGTGCTCGCCCTGCCTTGGGATCCGCGCCTCGGCCACTTCGATCGCTACGCCGGCGCGCGCAGCTCGATGCCGCCGATGGACGGCGCGCTCCTCGGCGTGATCGAGCGCCACGCGCGCACGCTCTGCGACGCGCTCGGCTACGAGATGAACACCTGCGAGTTCGCGGTGCGCGACGGGGTGCCGTACGCGATCGACTTCATGAACTCGGCCCCCGACTTCGACCTCTCGTCGCTCGGCGACGAGCCGTTCGCGTGGGTCGTCGAGAAGATGGCCGATCTGGTCGTGCGCCTCGCGGGCGAGCCTGCCTCGACGAGCTACCGGTGGGACGCGCTCTTGGCCGGTCGCCCGATCGCGCCGTGACCCGCGCGGCGCCCGGCCCGGATCTGCTCGTCGCGGCGCTCTGCGCGCTCTCGGGGTGCCCAGGCGCGGAGCACGCGAGCCCTGCGCCCGCGGGGAGCGCGCGCGCATCGACGGGCCCGCTCGACGCCGCCGCCGAGGCGATTGCGCCGCTCGGCGACGCGGCAGGCGACGTCGGGGACGCATCGCCGACGGGCACCGAGGCGTGCGTCCCGCGCGACGATGGGCCGAGCGGCTACGGCGCCGACGCGGTCGATTCGGCGCATGGGTTCGATCTGCACGCCGGCGTGCGCGTGCACGTCGGCGAGGTGCCCGGGGCGGAGCGCGAGGGCTTCGACGACGCGGCCTGGGCGGCGGTCGACCTCCCCGCGTCGGTCCCCGCCCGAGGCGCCGCGACGATCTGGCTCCGGCGCCGGTTCACGATCGCCAAGGGGACGCCGCTCGAGGGGCTTGCGCTCGACGCGGGCGGCTACGCGGGCGAGGCGACGGTCTGGCTCGACGGCCGCAAGCTCGGCGCGCCGAAGGAGTCGAGCGGGCCGTTCTTCGCGACCGACGTCGCGCTGCACGAGGGGCAGAACGTCCTCGCGATTCGGGTGCGCGCGCCGCGGCACGTCGGCGGCCTGCGCAGCTACGGCGCCCTCGCGATCGGCCGGCCCCGCGTGCGTCGGCGCGGCCTGGTCTATGCGCGCTTCCGAAGCGCGGTCGACGGCTCCGAGCAGCCGCTCGCGGTCTACGTCCCGACTTGCGTCGATCGGACGACGCCGCGCCCGCTGGTCGTCGCGCTGCCGGGCTGGAACGGCGACGTGCACGTCTTCTCCCACTCGCGGCTGCTGCGCGAGGCCGAGCGGCGCGGCTGGTTCGTCGTGGTGCCCGATCCCCGCGGCAACGTGCTCTACACGGGCGCCGCCGAGCGCGGCGTCCTCGAGGCGATCGCTCACGTGCGCGCCTCGTTCGCAATCGACGAGGCGCGCATCTTCCTCACCGGCGTCTCGATGGGCGGGGCAGGGGCCCTGCAGATCGGCTACCACTTCCCGGATCGCTTCGCCGCCATCGCCGCCTACTACGGCGACAGCCTCTACGAGCTCGCGAGCTACGTCGGCCCGATCCTCAAGACGCAGGCCGAGGCCGATCGCTACAGCGTGCTCCGCTTCGCCGACAACGCGCGCGATCTGCCCGTGCTCCTCGTTCACGCGAAGGACGATCGCGTGAGCCCCTTCTCGCAGTCGAAGCTGCTCGCGGACGAGGACGCCAGGCTCGGCCTCGCGGGGCACCGCCTGCTCGCGCTCGAGACCGGCGGCCACTCGCTCGCCGTGGTGGAGCAGACGATCGACGAGGTGGTCGCCCTCTTCGCGACGAGCGCGCGGGTCGCCGTCCCCGCGCGCGTGACCTTCGCGACCGGGAGCGCGAGCTACCCGGGCGCCTACTGGCTCGGCGTGGCCCCGAGGCGCGAGGGGACGATCGGCGGCGTCGACGCGACGCTCGACGCGGCGAAGGGGCGCGTGACGCTGACGCGGATCGACCCCGCCGTGTCGCGCGTGGCGATCGACCTCGCGCGCGCGTCGCTGAAGCTGCCGTTGGCGCTCGATCTGGCCATCGGCGGTGACGTCGCCATCGCCGGGCTCGCGCCGCTCGCGCCCGTGGTGCTCGCGGGCGCGGGGGAGCACCAGGCGCTCGCGGCCGACGAGCGCGGCCTCGTCGTGCTCGGCGACCTGGCGCCCGGTGAGTGGTCGATCGAGCCGTCCGCGCGCCCGAACGCCGCCCAGGCCTCGTCCGCAGCGCTGCCGTAGCCGCCGCCGCGGACGCTCCCGCGGCCGTCGTCGTCGCCGCGCGCGCAGCCGCAAAATGCCGGCAATTGCGGCGATCCGCGTTACCTTCACCCTCTTGCGCGTTCTTGACGCGAAGCGACGCTAGGCTCCGCGGCGTGCGCTCTCGAATCGCTGCGGAGCCGTCGTCGGCCCCCCTCGACGCCGCCCGTGCGCGGGGGTGGCTGCGGGCGTTGCTCGTGGTGATCGGCGTGCTGGTGGCGCTCGATCTCGTCGGGCACGCGGTCGAGTCGTGGCGCGGGCCTCAGGTCCATCGCTGGAGCGAGCTCGTGTGCCTCGACGCGGTGCCCAGCCTACCGACCTGGTTCGCCTCGGCGCAGGTGCTGCTCGCCGCGATCGCCGCGTTCGTCGCGGGCGAGCGCGCGGAGGACGACGCGCTTCGACGCGCATGGCGCTTCGTCGTCGCGCTGCTGCTCAGCATCTCGATCGACGAGGTCGCGCAGGTCCGCGAGCGACTCGCGACGTTGCTGCTCGCGGAGCCAGTGCTCCACAGCAGCGCCGCGATCGGCGTCTGGTGCATCGGCGGCGCGGTCGTGCTCGCATTGGCGGCGGCCGCGGTCCCGTTCCTCGGGCGGCTGTCGCCGGCGCTGCGACGCGAGCTGATCATCGCCGCCGTCGTCTACGTGACCGGCGGGCTGGTGCTGGAGGCGTTCGGCCAGCAGTGGGCCGCGCGCCACGGCCTGCGCGGCTGGACCTACGTGGCGCTCACCGCCGCCGAGGCGTCGTGCGAGATGCTCGGCGTCTGGCTGTTCCTGCGCGCCGTGGTGGGCTCGTTCGTCGTCGAGGGCGTCGCCGAGGAGGCGCGCCGATCGTCGATGCCGCAGCTCACCCCTCGGTCTGCGACGCTTCGATCTTGAACGAGCGCGTGCAGGTCGTGAGCCCGGGGGTCTTGCGCCACGCGTAAGTGCGCGCGCGCCGCTGCACGCACGCCTCGACGCGCGGCTGGTGCGGCTGACTGTCGGCGGAGACGCCGATGAGACGGCCGTTTTGAACGGCGAGCCTCACCGAGACGCTCCCCGAGACGCCGCAGTCCATGACCATCGACGACGTGATCGGCCGTGCGCACTCGCTCGGCGGCAACACCTCGTCGTCCGCGCCCGAGGTGGCGCCGCGGAGCGCGTCCTCGTACGAGCCCGGCGCGCCGGCGGGGGTCGCCTGCGGCGTCTGTTGCACGCTCGCCGCGGCCTCGGTCGCGGGCGTGGTCGCGTGGCGGCGACGCCTCGCGGTGCGCACGCGCGGCTGGTAGGCCTCGTCCTGGTCGTGCGCGTCCTCGGCCGGCATCGGCGCGCCGCCGCACGCCGTCGCCAGCAGCCCGACGAGCACCGGCAGCGCGCGCGCCACGGCGAGCCAACGCTCGGATGCCCCGCTCGCGAAGGGGCCGCGGCTCGCTCTGCCTGCGGCGTCGAGCGCGCGTCGCTCCCGCGCGGGCTCCCCCGAGGCATCCTCGCGCGTCGTGCGCCCTCGGCGCGTTGGGTCTCGAGCGATCCGGTCCATCGTCGTCCCTCGTGGCGCGGCCAGCACTCCGCGGCGCGCTCGCGGTCGACGAAGCTAGCGCGAGGGGGGCGCTCGACCTCATCGGCGGATCGTCGGCACGTCTCGCGCGCACGTTTGCATGCGTCCTCGCCCGCGTTTTCCACCCCCGGGCGCGCGCGCGGGCGCCCGATGCGGCCGCGCCTCGTCGACGCAAATTAGCGGAAAAACAAGCGTGAATGGCCCCTGACTCGCACCTCGTCGCGCGGCTCGCGAGGCGCGCCAACGGCGCATCAGGACGTCCGGCGTCCCCCGCGCCGGCCCGGCCGGTCTACTCGCGGGGCGAGCGCGCCACTCGGCCTCGTCGACCTCGGCCAACGTCGCGAGCATGACGAGATCCCCTTCGCGCGCCGACCGAAGGGAGGCCGAGCGACCGGATCGTGCGGGGATACGACGAGCGTGTATGCCCCATGACGCCGCTCGATGACGGCGTGAGCTCGGGGGGCGCAAATGCGGCGATCGGACGTGGTCTCCGCGGCCGCCGACCTCGTGGCCGGTCGTCGGACGACGGGCTGCGCAAACCGCGACCGTGAGCAGGCGGTGGTCGATCGCCCGACGAGCCCACGGACGACGCGGGGGAGGCTCGCTCGGCCTCGGAGAAACTCCATGGCCTGCCAGCGGCGCCCCGATCGGCGCTGGACGCTCCGTCACTCGGCGTCACACTGAGGCGCGTGAGCTCGTCGGAAGTCGTGCCTGCGCCCAGCGAGTCGGGCATACCTCGGCGCCGTGTAAGGCGCCGACGATCGCCCGCGGGCGGGTCTTCCTGCACGATGAGGGGGGCGAGGGCGACGTGAGCGAGGAGCCGACACCAACACATCGAGGGGCGAGCGCGCACCAGGGGCGCGTGCTCGTCTTGACGGCCGGGATGGAGCCGCATCGCGTGATCCCGTGGCAGCGCGCGATCACGATGGCCTTCCTCGGCAAGGTCGAGGTGCTCGAGGAGTATGACGAGATCCTCTACCGCTCGCCGACGCTCACCGTCCGCATGCCGGCCGTGGTGAAGCTCATGCGGCTATTTCGCGGCATCAAGCGCGCGGTCAAGTTCTCGCGCGTGAACGTGATGACCCGCGATCGCTTCACCTGCCAGTACTGCGGCGAGCAGAAGCGCATGCGCGAGCTGAACTACGATCACGTCATCCCGCGCCACCTCGGCGGGCGCACGTGCTGGGAGAACATCGTGACCTCCTGCTACCCGTGCAACGCCCGCAAGCGCAACCGCACGCCCGAGCAGGCCGGGATGATGCTGCTCTCGGTCCCCGTGAAGCCGAAGTCGTTGCCCCTCGCCGCGCACCTCGATTTCGGCGGCCAGATCCCCGAGCTCTGGCAGGGGTACGTCTTCTGGGACACGTCGATCGACGTCAGCGGCGCGGCCTGACCCACGCGCTCGCGGCGGCTGTCGTCGCGCGGAGCGAGCGTCTACACTCGGCGCTCGATGCACGTCGATCGGTCGCGCTTCCTGTTCCTCGCCTCGGCCATGGCCGGCGGCGCGTGCGCCTCGACCCCGCCGGCGACGAGCCCGGCCCCCGCGCCGGCGCCGAGCGCGTCGACCGTGGCGACATCGGAGCCCGTCTCGACCCCGCCCGCCCCGCACCCGCTCAATCCGCCCGACGACGCCGTCTATCCGTCGGCGGAGGCGCGCGTGCCGCGCGGCCCCTCGTACGGTCCTTCCCACGAGGGGCGCATGACGCCGCCCCCCAAGGACAAGGCGAAGCGCGCCTTCAACAGCGCCGCTTGCTCCGGCGACGACGTCGCCGCGCCGGTCGCGTGCTCGACCGTCCGAGAAGACGCGAGCTGCGCCCCCTTCGACTTCGTCCACGACATGTGCTCGGGCGACCTCGCGTACCTCAAGCCGCGCATCGCCGAGCGCGCCGTCAACTGCATGCGCGCGGCAGGGCCGCAGCGGCTCTGCGACGCGATGACCTCGTACGATTGCCGCGACGACGCGCTCCGCTCGGCGTGCGCCGATCCGGCCGCCGACGCCGCCTGCGCGCCGATCGCCCAGAAATGCCCGAATCGGCGCGACGAGTGCCGCGGCTACCTGTCGGGGCTGAACGACGCAGGTCGCGCCGCCGCCTCGAAGTGCCTGAGCGCCAACACCGCCTGCTCCTTCGGCATTTGGTCGTGCATCGAAGGGCTATGAACGGCGCCGAATACGCGGTCAGCGGGCACGACTGGGAGCAGAACCTCGTCGACGATGACGCGCGCATCGCGCAGATCGTCCGCTCGGCCAAGCGCGTCGCGGTGCTCGGCATCAAGACCGATGAGCAGCGCGATCAGGCCGCCTACTACGTGCCCGAGTACCTCGTTGCGCACGGCGTCGAGATCGTGCCGGTGCCCGTCTACTACCCCGACGCGCGCGAGATCCTCGGCAAGCCCGTCGTGCGTCGCGTGGTCGACGCGGGGCAGCCGCTCGACCTCGTCGACGTCTTCCGCCGCCCCAAGGACGTCGCCGCGCACCTCGACGACCTGCTCGCCGCGCGCCCCGCCGTCGTCTGGCTGCAGCTCGGCATCCGCGACGACGCGTCGGCCGAGAAGCTGGCGCGCGCCGGCATCATCGTCGTCCAAGACCGCTGCTTGCTCGTCGAGCACAGGCGGTACGTCAGATAGCGGCTGGGGGCGCGCGAGGCGGAGCGGCGCTCCTCGACGCCCGCGCTGGCAGGCCGTTGGGTTTCTCCGGAGCTGCCCGATCCTCTCCCGCCTGAACCCGGAACTTGCCGCGCGATCGACCACAGCCTGCTGACGGTCACAGTCTCCGCAGGCCGTTTCTCAACGGCCTGCTAGCAGGCTGTGGAGTTTCTCCGAGACCGGCCGATCCTCTCCCGGGTCAGGCCGCGATCTCCCGCGCGATCGACCACAGCCTGCTGACGGTCACAGTTTCCGCAGGCCGTTTCTCAACGGCCTGCTAGTCGACGCCGCGGAAGATCGAGCGCAGGTCGTCGGTCGGATCGAGCGGGACGAGGACCGCCCGCACGCCACGGTTGGCCCCCGCGCGATCGGGCACGACGAGCACCCCGCCGGGCCCCGACAGCACGCGGACGTGAACGCCTACCGCGAGCGCCGGCGCTTCGGCCGTGAGCTGGTCGGCGTCCATCGGCACCGACACCGGCGCGAGCGGCGGCGCCGCGGAGGCCGGGGGCTCCATGTGGCGGGGGACGCCGATCGTCTGGGTCTCGTCGGGCTGGAACTCGGACGACGCAGGCTCGGGCGGCGTCGCCTCGGCGGACGCTGGGTCGGACGCCGCGCGCAGCGCCCCCTCGGACTCGCGACCTTGCTCGAGCCGTCGCAGCAGATCGGCGACCGGCATCTGCGAGGTCTTCTCCTCCTCGGGCCCCTCGTCGGTGATGAGCGCCGGCAGCTCCTCGGAGGCGCGCTGCGCGTCGTTGGCGCGCGCGCTCTCCGCCAGGTGCGGGCGCGTGGCGGGCGGTCGCGACTCCGCCTCCGCGTGCGACGAGGCCGCAGGGGCGCTCGGCGCGGCGCTCGCGGATCGAGCGGGCGCGATCGCCGACGCCGCTCCGAGCGGTCGCA
>JAJXTK010000253.1 GCA_021783935.1 Myxococcales bacterium
CGAGGGGTCGCGCACGGCGCGGTCGCCACGTCGGTGCGGGCGACGCCGCGGGGGCTCGTGCTGACCCTCCCGCCCGCGGCCGCGCGCGCCTCGGCGAGCGCGGCCGCAGACCTCGCCGAGCTCGACCGGCTCGCCGGCGGGTGACGCTCACACCGGCGGCACGATGTGCTTCTTCGGCGGCCGCGGCTCGTGCTTGCGCGCGTAGGCGGCGAAGCGTCGGACCAGCTGCTCGCGGAGCGCGTCGGCGGGGATCACCTGATCGACCACCAGCTCGCTCGCGAGGTGGACGATGTCGATGTCTTCCTTGTACTCGGCGCGCAGCTTGGCGACGTGGGCGTCGCGCTCGGGACCGGCAGGGATCTCCTGGATCTTGTTGAAGTAGACGGCGTTGATCGCCGCCTGCGGCCCCATGACCGCGATCGAGGCCTGGGGGAGCGCCAGGCAGAGATCGGGCTCGTAGGCCGGTCCACACATCGCGTAGAGCCCCGCGCCGTACGCCTTGCGCACGATGACCGAGATCTTCGGCACCGTCGCCTCGCTGACGGCGGCGATCATCTTCGCGCCCGCGCGGATGATCCCCTCGCGCTCGACCTTGGTGCCGATCATGAACCCCGGCACGTCGGCGAGGTAGAGCAGCGGGATGTTGAAGGCGTCGCAGAGCCAGATGAAGCGGGCGGCCTTGTCGGCGCTGTTCACGAAGAGCACGCCGCCGAGCCACTTCGGCTGGTTGGCCACGATGCCGACGACCTTGCCGTCGATGCGCGCGAAGCCGGTCAGGATCTCCTTGGCCCAGAGCTTCTTCATCTCGAACCAGGAGCCCTCGTCGATGATCGCGTCGATCACCGCCATCATGTCGAAGGGCTTGTTCTCGTCGGCGGGGATGAGCTCGGCCAGGCGCTTCTGGGCGGGCTTCGGCGCCTTGGGCGCCACCGCCGGCGTGGTCTCCTCGAAGTTGAGGGGAAAATAGCCGAGGTAGGTGCGGGCGAGCGAGATCGCCTCGTCCTCGGTCTTGGCGAGCACGTCACCGCACCCCGACACGCTGCAGTGCATCTTCGCGCCGCCCATCTCTTCGAGCGTGACCTTCTCGCCGATCACCATCTCGGCCATGCGCGGCGAGCCGAGGTACATCGACGCGTTGCCGTCGACCATGATGACGATGTCGCAGAACGCGGGGATGTACGCGCCGCCGGCGGCCGACGGCCCGAAGAGCAGGCAGATCTGCGGGACCTGACCGCTGAGCTGGACCTGGTTGTAGAAGATCCGCCCGGCCCCGCGGCGGCCGGGGAACATCTCGACCTGATCGGTGATGCGCGCGCCGGCCGAGTCGACCAGGTAGAAGAGCGGGCAGCGCACGTCGCGGGCCGTCTCCTGTATGCGCAGGATCTTCTCGACGGTCCGGCGCCCCCACGAGCCAGCCTTGATCGTGGAGTCGTTCGCCATGATCGCGACTTGGCGGCCGCCGATCGTCGCGAGCCCGGTGATCACGCCGTCGGCGGGCAGCTCGGGGTCGCCCGCGTTGGCGAGCATGCCGTCCTCGACGAAGGACCCCGGGTCGACGAGCCGCTCGATGCGCTCGCGGGCGAAGAGCTTCCCGGTCTCGGCGTTTTTGGCGTGGTACTTGGGGGCGCCGCCCTTGCTGACGCGCTCCGTCGTGCGGCGGATGCGGTCGTCGGCGTCTTGGGGCGGGATGGAGGGGCTGTTGGCCATCGAGGTCGCGCGAGTACCGAAGTGACCGGCGCGCGGCAAAGGCGAACTTCTGCGCGGCCGGAGGTCGAGCTCCAAACCTCCCGGGGGGCTCGGAAAGCGACCTGTTCCGACATGAAGTTGACGCGACCCCTCTCGACTTGAAATCATGCCCGCAGCGTCGCCGCTCGCCAGCGCGCCGTCGCGTCGATCGTCGGCGCGCGCAGTGCCTTGCCGTTCTCTGCCGTTCTCCGAGGGACACCGCGATGTCGTTCGCAGTCATCATCAGCGAGAAGGGTGGCCAGGAGCGCCGCGAGGTCTTCGACAAGAACGAGATCAGCATCGGCCGCGTGCAGGGCAACGACCTGCTGCTGCCGAAGGGGAACGTCTCCAAGCGTCACGCGCGCATCGTGTTTCGCGACGGCCGGTTCATCGTCACGGACCTGAAGTCGACCAACGGCAGCTACGTCAACGGCCACCGCATCGCGCAGGCCACGATCGTCCGCGAAGGCGACAAGATCTACATCGGCGACTTCATCCTGCGCCTCGATGCGAGCAGCTCCGTCGCGAGCCCGCTCCCCTCGCCGCGGGCCGACTCGGGGCGCCCCGAGGTCGAGGGCATGCGCGACGCCGACGGGGGGCCGATCGCCACGCCGATGCCGCGCGCGGTGTCGGGCGAGCCGGGGGCGGTTTCGCACATCCCGCTCGAGCACGATCCCGATGACCCGTCGACCACGGGGCTCCCCGTGGTCGGCGCCGTGCCGAGCCGCCCACCGCCGATTCGACCACAAGCCGCGGGTCTCCAGGCGGCCGCCGGCGTGGTCGAGCGCCCGTCCTTCGGCCGCGCGACGATCGGCGGCGGCCCGAGCTGCGTGGTCTCCGCGCCCCCGCCGCCAGCGGCGCCTGCCCCGTCGCCGCCGGTGCCTGCGCGCCCCGCCCTCGCGCCGGTGCCGCACCCGCCCCCCCCTGCGCGCCCCGCGCCGCCGCCACGCAAGGAGCCGCCGGTCGCGCGCCCGGGGCACTTCGCGGCACTGCAGGCGCTGCTCGGCCGCCTCTCGGACGTCGTCGATCTGGAGGAGCCCGAGCTCGCGACGCCGGGCGAGGCGAAGAAGGCGACCATCGAGAAGCTGCTCAAGGAGCAGGTGCGCGCCCTGCAGCAGGAGGGGGAGATCCCGGGCGGCGTGAGCGCCGACGAGCTGGTGCGCGAGGCGCTGCGAGAGGCGACGGGCACCGGACCGCTCGCCGAGCTCATCGACGACGAGGAGGTGCTCGAGGTGCAGATCGCGCGCTTCGATCACGTCGTGGTGGTGCGCGACGGGGGGGTCACGACGCCGCTCGAGGTCGCGTTCACGAGCGACGGCACGCTTCGGCGCGTGCTGCTGCGGCTCGCGTCCACGGCCGGCTACAAGCCGCGCGAGGGGGATCGCACGATCGACGTGCACCTGCCGAGCGGCGTGCACCTGAGCGCGATCCTGCCGCCGGTCGCCGCCGGGGGCACGGTCGCCACGCTCCGCAAGCGTCGCCGCGCCGATCTCGGCCTCGAGGATCTGGTGCGATCGGGGACGATCTCGCGCGCGATGGCGACCTTCTTCCAGCAGTGCCTGGAGGCCAAGGCGAACATCCTGGTCGCGGGCCCGCTCGGCGCCGGCACGACCACGCTCATCGGCGCGCTCGGCGCCGCCGTGAACTCGGAGGAGCGCACGATCGCGATCCAGGAGATCGACGAGATCGTGCTGACGCAGCCGTTCGGCTCGTCGCTGATCCTGCCCGACACCGGCGCCGAGACCGCGCGCGTCGTACGGCTCGCCGCGTCGCTGCGCCCCGATCGGCTCCTCGTCGGCGCGATGAGCGGCGAGGTCGTCGGGCAGGTCGTCGAGGCGATCGGCAGCGGCCTCGACGGCGTGGTCGCGGCGGTGCGCGGCCCCTCGCTGCGGCAGGCTCTCGCGCGCCTCGCGCCGGCGCTGGTCGCCGCCCGTCCGGGCCTCGATCCGGCGAGCGCGCGCTCTTGGATCGCCTCGAGCTTCGACGTCGCGATCGAGGTGGCGCGCCTTCGCGGCGGCCGTCACCGCGTGCTGCGCGTCGCGGAGCTGGCAGGGGCCGACGCCGGCGAGATCAAGACGCGCGACGTCTTCGAGTTCGTGCTCGATCCGGCCCAAGCCGATCGAGGCGAAGGGGCGTTCCAGGCGACCGGCGTCATCCCGGCGGTCGTCCAGGAGCTCAAGACGCACGGCAACCGCGTCGACGAGACGATCTTCCGCCGCGGTACGCGTTGAGCTCGCTCGACCTGCGCACGCAGTCCTGCGTGGTGGTGCCCGCGCTCGACGCCGAGCGGAGCGTCGGCGAGGTGGTGCTCGGCGCGCGCATGCAGGCCGCGCACGTGATCGTCGTCGACGACGGCTCGAGCGACGCGACGGCGGCGCGCGCCTCGGAGGCGGGCGCGGAGGTGCTGCGCCACGGCCGCAACCGGGGCAAGGGCGCCGCGCTCGCGAGCGGCCTGTCGCGCGCTCGCTCGCTCGGGTATGCGATCGCGCTCACGCTCGACGCCGACGGGCAGCACCCCCCCGCCGAGCTCGCGAAGCTCCTCGCGGCGAGCGACGACCCCGGCGCGCTGGTGCTCGGCGTGCGCGATCTCGCCGGCGCGGGCGCCCCGCGAGCGAACCGGATGTCCAACGGCTTCGCGAACGGCTTCCTGTCGATGGTCACGCGCCTGCGGCTGCGCGACACGCAGTGCGGGATGCGCCGCTACCCGATCGCGAGCACCCTCTCGCTCGGCGTGCGCGATGAGCGCTTCGGCTTCGAGACCGAGGTGATCCTGCGCGCGCGCCGCGCCGGCATGCGCATCGTGCAGGTGCCGATCGAGGTGCTCTACCCGGCGGATCGCTCCACGCACTTCGACGCGCGGCGCGACCCCTGGCGCATCGTCGGGCGCGTGCTCCGCACGCTGGCGAGGGATTTGGTCTGACCCTCGAGACGTGCGCGCCGCGAGCGCGGTGGCGGCTACTCGACGGTGACGGTCTTGGCGAGGTTGCGCGGCTGGTCGACGTCGGTGCCCTTGAGATCGGCCGCGTAGTACGAGAGCAGCTGCAGGGGCAGCACCGTGAGGAACGGGGTCAGCTCGGGGTCGACCTCGGGGATCTCGATCACGTCCTGCGCCATGGCGGAGATGGACGAGTCGCCGGCGGTCACGATCGCGACGACGCGGCCGTCGCGCGCGCGGACCTCCTGCACGTTCGAGGCGATCTTCTCGTAGTGCTGGTCCCTCGGGGCCACGACGACGACGGGCATCTGCGCGTCGATGAGCGCGATGGGGCCGTGCTTCATCTCGCCGGCCGCGTACCCCTCCGCGTGGACGTAGGAGATCTCCTTGAGCTTGAGCGCCCCCTCGAGGGCGATCGGGAAGGAGAGCCCGCGCCCGAGGAAGAGGCAGTCGCGCGCCTCGGGCGCGTAGATCTGCCGACGGGCGACGCGCTGGCACGCGTCGGCCTGCTCGAGCACCGCGCGCATCTGCGAGGGCACCTCGACGAGCCCTTGCAGGAGCCTCTGCGCGCGCTCGGGGGCGAGCACGCCGCGTCGCCGGCCGAGCCACACCGAGAGGAGCACCAGCGCGGCCAGCTGCGCCGTGAAGCACTTGGTCGACGCGACGCCGATCTCGGGGCCCGCGTGCGTGTAGAGCGCCGCGTCCGACGCGCGCGGGATCGCGCTGCCGACGACGTTCGCGATCGAGAGGATCTTCGCCCCTTGGCGCTTGGCGTCCCTGACCGCCGCGAGCGTGTCGGCGGTCTCGCCCGACTGCGAGACCGCGACGACGAGATCCCCCTCGCCCACGATCGCGTCGCGATAGCGGAACTCGCTCGCGAGCTCGACCTGCGCGGGGATCTTGGCCAGCGACTCGATCCAGTTGCGCCCGGCGATCGCGGCGTGATGGCTGGTGCCGCAGGCGAGCAGCACGACGCGCCGGATGCGCTGCACGGCGTCGTCGCCGAGGCCGATCTCGGTGCCGTCGACGTCGGAGGACTCGAGCACGACGCGCCCGCGAAGCGTGTTCTCGATCGCGGCCGGCTGCTCGAAGATCTCCTTGAGCATGAAGTGCTTGTAGCCGAGCTTCTCGGCCTGCGACGGCGACCAGTCGACCCGACGCGGCGTGCGCACGACCGGCGTGACGGTGAAACGCTCGGGCGAGCCGTCGCCGTGCACGAGCAGCCGCTGGATCTTCGGCCCGCTCCGCCGCAGCTCGGCGATGTCGCCGTCCTCGAGGAAGACGATGTCGCGCGTGTGCGCGAGCAGCGCGGGGACGTCGCTCGCGGCGAACATCTCGCCGTCGCCGATGCCGAGGACCAGCGGGCTGAAGCTCTTGGCGACGACGACGACGTCGGGCTCCTTGCGCGAGACGACCGCGATCGCGTACGCGCCGCGCACGCGCGAGAGGGCGTTGCGCGTGGCCTCGAAGAGCGAGCTCGCGCCGTTGGCCAGCTCGATGTCGATGAGGTGCGCGGCGATCTCGGTGTCGGTCTCGGAGGCGAACTTGCGCCCCTTGGCGACGAGCTCGCGCCGCAGCTCGACGTGGTTCTCGAGGATGCCGTTGTGCACGACGGCCACCTCGCCGACGAGGTGCGGGTGGGCGTTGGCCTCGGTCGGCCGGCCGTGGGTCGCCCAGCGCGTGTGGCCGATGCCGACGTTGCCGATGAGGGGGTGCTCACGCAGGGCGTCGTCCAGCCGGCTGAGCTTGCCGACCGCGCGCACGACGTCGAGGCGCGGCGGCTCGCCGGCGACCGAGGCGCGCGTGTCGAGCACGGCGAGCCCGGCGGAGTCGTAGCCGCGGTATTCGAGCTTGCGCAGCCCGTCGACGAGGATTCCGGCGCAGGGACGGGGCCCGATGTATCCGACGATGCCGCACATGCCGTTGCTTCCTCCCGCGGTGCGCTCCGCAGAACGCTCGATCCCCGATCGATGTTCGATCGGCCGCTACGATTCGACGCTTAGCGCGCGATGGGCCGCGTGGCCAAGCCCGCGCCCGGCTCGCTCGAGGGGCCGAGCGCGGGGCTACGACGGGAAGACGTAGTGGAACAGCTCGGCGCGGCTCGAGACGCCGCACTTCGCGAAGACGCGCGAGACGTGCTGGCGGACCGTCTTGTCGCTGTTGCCCTCGAGGCGCGCGATCTCCGCGCTGGTGAGCCCCTTGAGGACCAGCCGCGCGACGGACGTCTCCTTCTCGGTGAGCCCCGCCTTGCGCAGCGCGCGCTCGACGACCGGCGCGAAGTCCCCCTCCTCGGCCTGCAAGCGGTGGAGCAGGTCCGCGAGCTCCGCCGCGCCGAAGGGCTTCTCGAGCAGGTAGCGCGCCCCGTCGTTGAGCGCCTGCTTGACCTTCGCGACGTCGGCGAACGCGGTGATGACCACGGTGCGGATGCCGCGCTCGCGAGCGAGCTCCGGCAGCAGGCGCAGCCCCGCGGACTCGTCGCCCCCGAGCACCACGTCGAGCACGGCGAGATCGAAGGGGGAGGCCAAGACCGACGCCCGCGCCGCGCGCTCGTCGGCGACCGCCTCGCACTCGAAGCCGCGGCGACGAAGCGCCCGCGCGAGCGTCTCGCGCGCCTCGTCGTCGTCCTCGACCAGGAGCACGCGCGAGGTCATGGGCTCACCGGCAGGCGCAGGTCGAACGTGGTCTTCCATCCCGCACGCTCTTGCAGCGAGACCTCTCCGTGCATGACGCGAGCCAGCGCCCGCGCGACCGGCAGGCCGAGGCCGAGCCCCTTCTCCTTGGTGGTCGTGAGCGGCTCGAAGATCGCGCCGCGCAGCTCCTCCGGCACGCCGGGCCCGTCGTCGGAGACGCGCACGTGCCCGTCGCCCCCCTCGCGGGCGACCTCGACCGAGACCCGGCTGCCCCCCTCGCGAAGGATCTCGATCGCGTTGCGGATCAGGTTTTCGAGGGCGATTCGCAGGTGCGTCGGATCGGCGACCACCGCGACGTCGTCGCGCACCACGACCTCGAGCGAGGCCGAGAGCTCGCGCGCGTGCGGCGACAGATCGGCCGCGACGCTCCGCACCACCTCCGCGAGGCGGACCGGTCGGAGCACGGGGTGCGCCTCCCACGCGAGCTCCCGCAGCGCCCGCAAGCTGCGCTCGATGCGCGTCGCCTGCACTCGGGCGCGCGCGACGAGCTCGCCGCCGGTGCGCTCGTCCTCCATCTCCTCGAGCAACAGGCCGAGCGCGTGGAGCGGGTTGCGCACGTCGTGGAGCGTCGCGGTCGCGACGACCCACACCGCCTGGTCGCGTTCGATGCGCTGCAGCCGCAGGGCGAGCTCCTCGGCGCGCGCGGCCTCGGCGGCGGCGGCGCGCTCGCGCGACCACCAGAAGTGCACGGCGAGGCCGAGGAGCATGCCGAGCACGACGGGGATGATGCGATCGACGAGGGGATGAATGGGGTTCAGCGCGCCGAGCGCGTGGCGGCGGTCCAGCGCGTCGATCGCGCTGTTGAGCGCGCCGTACACCAGCCCGAGGACCGCGCCGGCGGCGAGCGAGACCCCGAGGCCGCGCGTGCGCGCAGGACGCTGCGACGCCTTCGCGGCGCTCGCCTCCGCGCGGGGCGGCGGCGCCTCGGCCGTCGGACCGAGGTCGGGCTCGTGCGTGGCGGCGGGGGCCTCGGCGTGCATGGGCACGTCGTTCGTAGCACCGGAGCGACGCGTCGGGCGAACGTAAGAATCCGAGGTGATCCGACGTTTGTCGGAGTGCATGCGAGGCGCCGGGCGCCCATATCGCTCGCGTGCTCGACCGAAGAACAATCAGCGCGACGTTGGCGGCCGTCGCCTTCGCGCTCTCGTCACAGGCCGGGGTTGCCGCCGAAACGGCGCCCGTCGCGGCCCCGGCCGCACGCCCGCTCGGCCGCGACGACGCCATGCGGCTCGGCGCCAA